>NZ_JAYRVJ010000277.1:0-6950 GCF_041918635.1 Promineifilum sp. (SeqCode) | reverse complement strand
TTGGCTCCCCCGTCGGTTAACAGACATCGTCGCGCACCGGCCTGTCGCCGGTCGCGCGCCAACGCCAGTATTGTGACACACCGCCGACAGGACGCTTAGTGTCATCCGTCACCCATTTTGGCGCGGACTGTCATGTTAAGTGACAAGTGATGAGTGATGAGTGACGAATGGTGTGACCTGCCACTTGCCACTGGCCCCCCACCTCCCTATCATCCCACCCATGAGCGAACCTATCCTGGCTCTCGATTTTGGCGGCACAAAGCTGAGCGCGGCGCTGTTCGTTGCGAATCAGAAATCTCACGCAAAGAGCGCAAAGGACGCCAAGATTTCTTCTTTGCGTTCTTGGCGTCCTTTGCGCTCTTTGCGTGAGCCTCTTTCCTCTTACTCTATCCTTGATCGGCGGCGCGTCTTCACCCCGCCCGACGCCGACGCGGCGTATGAACTGGCGGCCATGCTGGTGATGGCCCACGAGTTGTTGGCCGGGCGCCCGCCGGCGGCCATCGGCGTCAGCTTCGGCGGGCCGGTGGACTACGCCACCGGAGTGGTGCGCCTCTCCCACCACGTCCGCGGCTGGGAGGCCATGCCGCTGCGCGAGCGGCTGGCCGTCGAATTCGGCTGCCCCGTGGCCGTGGACAACGACGCCAACGTCGCCGCCCTGGGCGAGCACCGTTTGGGCGCGGGCCGGGGCGTCAATGACATGCTGTACGTGACGGTCAGCACCGGCGTCGGCGGCGGCTGGATTCTGGGCGGGCGTCCCTGGCGCGGCCATGAGGGCATGGCCGGCGAGATCGGCCACACCGTGGCTGACCCGGCCGGGCCGCTGTGCCTCTGTGGCAAGCGGGGGTGTGTGGAGCGGCTGGCCTCCGGCCCCTATATGGCGGCAGATTATGCGCAGGGGAGCAGGGGGGCGGGGGAGCAGGGGAGAGAAGCTTCTCTCCCACAGGAGGAGATGGCGATCCCCCGCCCTTTGGGAGGGGTTAGGGGAGGGACAACCGGCGAGGAGACGACGATCCCCCTCCCTTCGGGAGGGGTTAGGGGAGGGGCTGCGACGGGCGAGGGGACGGAAGACCCTCTCCCTAACCCTCTCCCAAGGGGAGAGGGAATAACCGGGCGGGGTGTGGCGGAGCGGGCGGCGACAGGGGATCTGTTGGCGCGTGAGATACTTCTGCGCGGCGCGTGGGCGCTGGGCGTCGGCCTGGGCAACGCGGCCAATCTGGTCAACCCGCAGCGGTTTATCCTGGGCGGCGGGGTCACCAAGTCGGGCGAGGCGTGGTGGGCCGAGGTGCGGCGGGCGGCGGCCGAGACGGCGCTACCCGAAGTGCGCTTCGACATCGTCCCGGCGGAGTTGGGCGACGACGCGCCGCTCTGGGGCGCGCTTGCGTTAGCGGAAGGAATATTCGTAGATTAGGCAGAAGATCTCACGCAAAGAGCGCAAAGGACGCTAAGATCGCTAAAACGTTCTTCTTTGCGTTCTTTGCGTCCTTAGCGCTCTTTGCGTGATCTTCTTTAAATCTGCCGATCTGCCCAATCTGCGGATACTACTTCTCCTCCGTCCGGCGGCTGTTAAGCCAGGCGATGAGGCCGGCGACGGCGCCGATGACGCCGACGATGACCAGCAGCGCCACGGCCGTGATGCCCGTGTTGCCGGTTGCCTCTTCCTGCGCCGTGGACTCCAGCCCCGGCGCGGTCGGTTCTTCGGCCGGCGTCGCCGTCGGCTCGCCGGCCGCTTCCGTCGCCGTGGGCATGGCGGCGGGCGTGGCTGTGGCCTCGGCGGCGGCTGGCTCGGCCGTCGGCACAAGTGTGGCGGTTGGCGCGACCGTTGGTTCGGACGTTGGCTCAGGCGCGGCCGCCGGCTCCGTGCCCTCGGCCTGCACGAAGACCGCCGTTGTCCGTCCGGGCACGGTGAATGCGCCCGTCGCCGCGTCCCAACTCGATTCACGCACCAGCGCGTCGGCTGACCCGGCCAGCACCGGGTGCAGCGCCATCTCCCGCCCGGCCCACTCGGGCACTGTGAAAGTCAATGCCTCGTCGTTGGCATTGAACAGCACGACCACGCGGTCGGCGGCCGGGTCAAGGTTGTCGCCGGTGGCGTCCGACAGGCTCATCACGATGACACCGGGGATCTGCTCCGGCCCGGTGTTGTGGAACTGGAGGCGGGCCTGCACCTCCTCGGCCGTGCGCAGCCGGAACAGCGGCGAACTGGCGCGCACCTGGGCCATCTCGCGGAAGTGGGCGGCCGCGGCGGCGGTGTGCTCCGGTAGCGGGGCCAGCGCGGGATTCGCCAGCAAGGGAGCCATGACCGGCCACATGCTCTCGTTGTCGCCGGCCGGGGGCAAGCCGCGCCCCCAATTGGTCGTCTGGCCCGTCCAGTCAATGGCGTTGAACCAGTCGCCGGAGTTGTAGCTGTTGCGGTCGAGTGACTTGGAGCGCAACAGATCGTCGCCCGCCTGAAAGAAGGGCACGCCCTGGCTGAGCATGACGATGCTGTTGCCCATGTTCTGCATGCGCACGCGGGCGGCCATGTCGGCCGCGGCCGGAGCCTTATACTGGATAGCGTCGAACAGCGTCTCGTTGTCGTGCTTGCTGACGTAGACGATGTTCTCCTGTGGGTCGGCAGTGTAGCCGGCGGGCGAGCCGTTGTAGTCTACGTCCGCGCCTGTCACCGTCGCCCCGGTTGCGTCGGTGAAGGTGTAGCCGGCCAGGTTGCCGGCCAGCCCCACGCGCACCAGGTCGCTGAAGTGCAGCAGTTGGGCCAACTGCGTCTCGGCCGTGCCCTGGTCAGTCTCGTTGGGGTCGGTGTAGAGTCCGGTGACGAAGCCCTGCTCCTGCTGCCCGTCGAACGGGCTGCCGCCGCGGGCCGCGTCGCGCAACCGGTCGTTGAACGTGCCGATGCCCGTGCCGGCCATATTGCGCTGCGTGGCGTTGACGCCGCGGGCGTTGCCGGCCACCTCGCCGAAGTCCCACCCCTCACCATAGACGTAGATGGACGGATCGATCTCGTCCAGCGCCGCGCGCACGGCCAGCATGTCGTCCTTCATGTGGTGGCCCATCAGGTCGAAGCGGAAGGCGTCGATGCCATACTGCTCCGACCACAACCGCACCGAATCGACCATTAGTTTGCGCATCATGGCGTGCTCGGTGGCCGTGTTCTGGCAGCAGGTGCTCGTCTCCACCCGGCCGCTGGCGTTCAGCCGGTGGTAGTAGCCGGGCACGATGCGGTCGAGCACCGACAGATCCGCCTGGCCGCTGGAGTTGGTGTGGTTGTAGACCACGTCGGCGACAACGCGCAGCCCCATCCCGTTGAGCGCCAGCACCATCGCGCGATACTCGCGGATGCGGGCCACGCCGTCGGGGTCGGTGCTGTAGCTGCCCTCCGGCACGTTGTAGTGCAGCGGGTCGTAGCCCCAATTGAAGCTGTCCAGGTCGCGCACCTCGCCGATGATCGCCTGCTGCGCCTCCGAGTCGGGCGGCAGCGCGGCCAACTCGGCCGGGTCCGGCTCCACGCGCTCGGCCTCGTTCTCGTTGATGGTGGCGATGTCGAAGCTGGGCAGCAGGTGCAGATGCGTCACACCCGCCTCGGCCAGGGCCGCCAGATGCGTTGCGCCGTCGCCGCCCAGGAACGCGCCATACGTGCCGCGCAGTTCTTCCGACACACTGGGGTCGAAGCTGCTAAAGTCGCGCACGTGGAGTTCATAGATGACGATGTCCTCCGGAGCTTCCAGCGGCGGGCGCTGCCGTGTGTCCCAGCCCTCCGGCTTCAGGTCGGCGTCGTCCAGGTTGACGATCTGGCTGCGCCGGCTGTTGGCCGACAGGCTGACCGAGTACGGGTCGGTGACCAGGTTCGTCTCGATCGCGCCGGTGCTGGGAGCGAAGACCTGTACCTCGTAGAGGTAGTACTGGCGGTCCCACTCCGGCTCGCCGGCCAGGGTCCAGACGCCGGTGTCGGGATCGACGCGCATGATCCGCGGCTCCGCGCCGGGCGTCTCCGGATTGGCGTCGTTGAACAGCACCAGCCGCACGCGCTGCGCCGTGGGTGCCCAGACGCGCAGGACGGGCGCGCCATCCTCATAGCTGACGCCGAGCGGGCCGTCGTAGGGGTACACATCGTCCAGCACGCCGCCGATCTGCAAGCCGGTGGCGTCGAGCAACTCGCCGGCGGCGTCGACGGCGGCCACGGCCACCTGCCCCTTCAGGGCGATGCGTACCACGCCGCCGCGGGTGGGCAGATGGAAGACGGGCAGTCCGGCCAGATGCGGGAAGCGTGTCGCCAGTTCCTCGGAAAGTCCGGCGGGGTCGTAGCTTAGCGTCACCGGCCGGCCGCTGACCCCGTCCTGACTCAGTTCGAGCGGCTCACCGGTCTCGGTGAAGTGGAAGGTGTAGACGTTGTCTGGACTGTACGCCACGTCCCAGACGATGGTGTCCTGGGCAATCCAGTGGGCCTTGGCTTCGGACAGGCTACCCACCATGCCACTGCCGCCCACCTGGATGGTCATGAGCTTGCTATCGGAATCCCACATAAACGTCACCAGCGTGCCGTCAGCGGGCACTTCAAAGGGGATGTTGGCCCCGCCGGCCTCGCCCCCCTCGCCGTAGTTCTCGTCCCAACTCAGGCCGACAGCGGCCTTGGCCTCGTACGTCCCGGCGGGGATAGCGTCGGTTTGGAAGACGAACAGACCGTCGCCGTCCGGGTCTTGCAGCCAGGAACGCAGGCAGTCGGGCGACCACTCGGCCGGGCAGCCGAGCTCGTCCTGGAAGCTGCCGGCGGCGGTGGCGATGAGGCTGTTCACGTCGTCGGTCACCCAGCCGGTCTGGGTGGAGAAGTAGAAAGCGACCTCCGTTTCCTCGGCCAGCGACAGCGGGATGTTCGGCCCGCCCGGCTGGGCATTGAGGCCGAAGTTCACGTCCCACGTTCCGTTGAGGGCAGCCTTGTACTCGTAGTCGCCGGCCGGCAGGGTGAAAGTAGCCCGCCACACGTCGCCGGCCTCGTCGAAAGCCAGCGCCGTGCCTTCGCAATCCGCCAGCCACTCCTCGGGGCAGCCCAGCGCGGGTTGGATGGTTCCGGGGATGACGACGCGCTCGGGCGGCTCGGCGACGACCGGCGGGGGCATGGCCGCCTCGGTCGTCCCGCTGGGAGAGGCCGCCGGGTCGGCGGGGCTGGTGGTCAGGGTATCGGCCGCCGCCTCATAGGAGAAAAGCACGGCCTCGCCCTCGGCCACGGTGAAGGTCACAGGGGCGGCAGCGGTCGGCAGCGATTCGAGCGCGCCGTCCGGGTCGCCCGCGCTCTGGGCCACGGCGGCCGAGTAGTCGCCGGGCGGCACGCTGGCGGTCAGGTGCACGTAGACGCCGTCTCCGTCGGGATCGCTCAGCAGGCCGCGCAAGCAGTCGGGCGCGTCGGCCACCGGGCAGCCCAGTTCGTCCTGGAAGTCGCCAAAAACGCTGACGAGGCTGTGGTTGATGCTGTCGGCCACCCAGCGCGTGTTGTGGTCGTACCAGAAGGTTACCGGGCCGTCTTCGGCCACCTCCAGCGTGATATTGGGGCCGTAGTACTCCGCGCCCTGGCCGTAGTTGTCGTCCCACGCGCCGTTGAGGGCGGCCTTGTACTCGTAGGAGCCGGTTGCCAGCACGAACGTCGCCAGCCACAGATCGCTGTCGGCGTCGTAGACGAGCATGGATTCCTCGCACTGGGTGTTCCAGTCGCCAGAGCAGCCCAGTTGGGTCTGGAGCGTGCCGGCGATGGTCACCATGTCGGGCGGGGGAATGTTCTGCGGGTCGTCGCGCTGGGCCAGAACGGGCGTCAGGCCGGTCAGCAACAGCAGAAGCGCTAACAGCAGAGTGCGCGTGGCATAGAGGGAACGTGTCGGCTTGGCGTTCATGACGACTCCTTCCATAATATCGGCTAGAGGGCCGATCGAGACGGACAAGCCCAGAATGGGCTTGCCCACGATGTGGGCCCACATTGTGGCAGATAATAAGCCTGATGACCAGTTGTATCACCCTCTCCGGCGATGACAGCCCTGGCGGCGTCTACATCCTGTGGCTGGGCGTCCACCGCGATCTGGCGCTGGCCTTCGGCCGCTTCCAGACTGGCCGGCCCATCGCCATCCCGGCCGGCAACTACGCCTATGTCGGCTCGGCGCTGAGCCGGCGCGGCGCAACGTCGCTGGCCGGGCGGCTGCTGCGGCACGCCACGCGCGGCGGAGGCCGGCCGCCCCACACCATCCGCGATGAATTGGCCGCGCGGCTGGCAAAGGTGGGACTGCGACCGGCCGCCGGGCCGCTGCCGGCGGACAAGCGGCTGCGCTGGCACGTCGATTACCTGCTAGAGGAGTTGGCCGTCGAGATCGGCCACATCTCTATCCTGCGCACGGCCGAACGGGCCGAATCGCGCGTGGCCGATTGGCTGGCGGCGCAGCCGGGCGCGTGGCCGCCGGCGGCCGGTCTGGGGGCCAGCGACGATCGGGGGCGGACGCACCTGTGGCGTGTGCCCGCGCTGGCGGATTTCCATACATAATACCTCTATGCAAAATGGCATCGTTGCCCAAAAGCTTCAGGCCCTTGACCACACATTGGTGGAACTGCGCTCCCTCGGTCACGTGTCGGTCAAACAGTTGAATGCCAACTGGCAGACGCAGCGAGCCGTTGAGCGCAGTTTGCAGGTGCTGGTTGAAGTGGTCATAGACGTTTGCCAGAGGCTGTTGGCCGTCTCCGGCCAATCGCCGGCGACGACGAGCGCCGACGCCATTCACCGCTGCATCGAAATGGGCGTACTGACGCAAGACGAGAATTACACGCGCATGCTGCAACTGCGAAACTTCCTCGTTCACCGGTATGAGCGCAGTGATCCTGAAGCGCTGGTTAATATGGTCAACCGGCACTTAGGTGACTTCGAGAAGTTCAGGGATGAGATTCTCGCCTATGTTCAGGAACATTGACTGGGAAAGCTTGCAACC
>NZ_JAYRVJ010000276.1:0-2900 GCF_041918635.1 Promineifilum sp. (SeqCode) | reverse complement strand
GCCAGCCACCAGGCTACCAGTGTCGTCAGCACGGTCGTGATGAAGCCGCCGGCCAGAAAGAAACTGAGTGGGGCAGCCAGGTAGAGGCGCACCTCGGCGGGGGAGGGCAGACCGTCTCCAAACAAAACCCAACTGACAATACGCGACAGGACGACGAGCAGCAGCAGTTCGGCCGCGCGGTAGATGCCCCGATCGACGCCGCGACTATCGGGGTGATGGAGCCAGGCGGTCGTATACACGCCCTCGAGCGCGGCGAAGAAACACAGCAGGGTCAGCATGGACCACGGCTCTTCCGGCGCGCCCAGCTGGACGATGACTAGCAAGGCCACGGCCGGCGCGGTAGCCATAACGGCCATGAGCACCGGCCGGATGAGCCGGCGCGTCCAGGGATCGACCTGAAAGGCCAGACGCGCGCCAGGGGGCGGGACACGTCGCTGCCGGGCCGCGGCGATCACCCCCTTGTTGCGAACTGGACGCCAACGGCGCTGGCTCATGCTCTCCCCCGTGGCGCACTCGTTGCCTGCCACTGGCCGCCCGCGCCCTGGCCTAACCGATTGAGAGCTGCCCTGCCGGTGATGTTGTAGGCCTGGAAGCCAAGCCGGCGTGCCCGCTCTCGCACCTGTCCAAAATTGGCGCTCGGTTCGATAGCGATCAGGATGGGATTGAAGCCGGCGCGCACCATCTGGTGCAGCGTATTGCAGGTACGTTCGTCCCCCTGGGCGGTAACAGCCAGGATGGTGACGCCCCAACTGAGTTGCAGGGTCTTCGTGGGCGCCCACTCATGGAATGGGATAGTCGCCCGCGTTTCCAACCGGGCGAGTTGTTCCAGCACCTTCATCAGATGGGCCCGTCCGTTGCGCGGCGGGATAGGGGGCGGTATGAGGCGCGTGTAGTTCGTGATCGGGCGGTCGTTGGTCGTTGGTCGTTGGTTAGTCGCCACGCTCGCTTTGTCCCCGACTCCTGTCGGGCCCACGCCTCCCCCGCTTCCCTGCTCCCCCGCGGCCACTGAAGGCTGCTCCCCCACGCCCAACCCCAACCGCCCCGTCACCTCATCGAATTGTCGCGCTTCTTCGTGCAGCCGTAACGGATCGACCCCATTCGATGTCAGTCCGACGGCCTGTCGCTGGTTGACCAGATGGGTCGCCAGCGAGGCGGCGACGACGACGGCCCACTCCGTCCAGTACAGCCGGTCGCGGCGTTCGTAGTCGGCGCTGTGGAGGTCGAGCAGAATGATGGTCTCCAGCGAGATGGCTGGCTGGAAGGTGCGCACGAGCATCTTCTGTGTATGGGCGCTGGCCTTCCAATTGATTTGGCGCAGCGAGTCGCCAGAGCGGAAGTCACGCACGCCCATCGGTCGCGCCGGGTCCTCGAATAGCCGCTGATGGCTGGCGATGGTACCAAACGGCAGCCGCGACGGCAGCCCGAGATGGGTCAGCGGCACGATGCGCGGATAGACGGTCAGATAATCCGGCGGCAGGAGGCCAACACGTGTCTTAGCCAGTCCGAATAAGTCACCGCTGGTGAGTCGCAGGGGGCCAAGCTGGTAGTAGCCGCGCTGCAAGCCCTTCACGTGGTAGGTGTGGGTGCTAGACTGCCGGCCACCCAGGGTGACGACGTGCTGCACCGACTCCTCCAGACGCAGTTCGGGCGGCACGCTTTCGTGGAACTGCACCCAGGGCAGCGCCAGCCGGCTTTTATTGCGCAGTAGGACGGTCACATCCACCGTCTCGCCCAGGAAGGCGCGCCGCCGGTAAGTCCGGCTGGCCTCCAACTGGCTCAGGGCGCGGGGCGCGAACCAGCGACTCCACAGAAACACGCCAACGAGCACGTACAGGATGTAGAAGATGAAGTCGACGCGCAGCAGGAAGGCGACGGCCAACAGCAGCACGACCAGCCAGGCGTAGGAGGACATCTAGCCCAACTCCCCGATGTCGAGCGGCGCTTCCTGCAGGATGCCGGCCACGATCTCGCGCACCGTGACGCCGCGCAGGGCGCTCTCCGGATGTACGAGGCAGCGATGAGAGAGCACCGGTTCGGCCAGCCGCTTGACGTCGTCGGGCAGCACGTAGTCGCGCCCTTGCAGCGCGGCGTGGGTCTGTGCCGCGCGGTAGAGGGCGTGGCTGCCGCGCGGGCTCGCCCCCAGTAGCAGGTCGAGGTGGCGGCGCGTGGCGAAGGTAAGCCTGACGATATAGTCGCGGACGGTGTCATCTACGTGCACTTCCCAGACCTGGCGCGAGAGAGTGGGGAGGCGCTGGCCGTCCACCACCGCCTCCAGCGTCTCGATGGGGTGGACGCCGCCCAGGTTCAGGAGCATCTGACTCTCGGTTTCTTCATTGAGATAGCCGAGTGTCAGCTTCATGAAGAAGCGATCGAGTTGCGCCTCGGGCAGGGGGAACGTGCCCTCATACTCGACTGGATTCTGGGTCGCCAGCACGAAGAAGGGACGCGGCAACGGTCGTGTTACGCCGTCCACCGTCACTTGCCGCTCGCCCATCGCTTCCAGCAGCGCCGACTGGGTGCGCGGCGTGGCCCGGTTGATCTCGTCGGCCAGTAGAATGTTGGTGAAGGCCGGACCGGGGATGAAGGTGAACGTCTGTTGCTGTAACTCGTAGACTGAGACGCCAGTCACGTCGTTCGGCAGCAGGTCAGGCGTGCACTGGAGGCGCTTGAAGTCAATGCCCAGACTGCGGGCCATAGCCCGCGCCAGCATCGTCTTGCCCGTGCCCGGCACGTCCTCCAGCAACACGTGCCCCTCGCACAGGATGGCGATCATCATCAATTCGAGCACGTCCCGCTTGCCGATGATGACGCGCTCCACGTTGTCCAGGACTTGGCGAGAGAACTCTTGAATGTCGTTCATAAGTCAAGAAGCATCCACAGATTGCACAGATGACACAGAT
>NZ_JAYRVJ010000275.1:0-8864 GCF_041918635.1 Promineifilum sp. (SeqCode) | reverse complement strand
GGCTATCCATGAGTGGCTCGGCATCGCTTTCGGCGCGGCCATCGTGACCCACTTGCTGTTGCACTGGAAGTGGCTGGTCGCCTCGACGCGGCGGCTGTTCGGCAAGCTGCCCTGGGCGACGCGCGTCAACTACATCCTGAACACGCTGCTATTCGTCGCCATGACGATCATCGTCCTGAGCGGCATCATGATGTCGGAAGTGGCCCTGCCCGCGCTGGGCATCCAGTTGCAGAGTGGGGGCGCCTGGCATCAGTTGCACTCGCTGGCTTCCGACGCGGCGCTGTACCTGCTGGCGCTGCACGTGGCCCTACACTGGAAGTGGATCGTCAATACCACCAAGCGCTACGTCATTAGCCCGCTGGTCGCGCCCGTCGCCAAGCGCCTGCGCCGACCGGCCGTGTCGCCCGCCCCGTTGGGCGAGGAGGTAGGAGCGTGAGCGCGGACATGAAGAACCCTCCGGAGGATCAACCCGGTATGGAAAAGCCTGTAAAACCTGAAGTCGTGAAGTCGGGGACGCGGCTCCTCGGTCGCATCCTCGTCATCCTGCTGGCCGCGCTGGCTGTGGCCGGCGCGACGATAGTCCTGGTCAATCGCGGCGCGCTCGATCAGTGGCTCGGCGGCGCGGGCGAGCCGTCTGAGCGCGGCGGGTTCGACGCCGCGACGCTGGACGAGCGCCCGGCGCGCCCCGAAGGCGAGTTCAACGGACGCGGTGGTGGGCGCGGTGGTCACGACGAAGGCGGCGGCCTCGGTCTGCAAACGGTGACCGGCTTGCTGAGGAACCTGGCGACCATCGGCGCAGTGGTTCTGCTGGTGGGCTTGGCCGGCTGGGTCGGCGCGCGCCTCGGCGCTCGCCGCGCAACGGGCCGTACCGCCAAAGCGCCGCCAGAGAAGTCGCCGTCGAATTATGTCTAGTAAGTTGTAGGGCGGGTTGGTAACCCGCCTCTTCGTTCGCCAGACGCGGGATACCATCCCGCGCTACATTTATAACTTTCGATGGTCTTTTTCGGCAGGGGCGTGATCTATAATGAAGTTCATGAGTAGCCGCGCGCCCGGCGATGGGCCGGCGTGGCCCGCGTGAATCGTATCGGGGGCCGGGCGCGACCGGGCTACGGGAGCCGAGTCATGAACGTCCAACCGATTGAGACCGAGCAAGGCGACCGCGCGGCCGCCCGCGGCTGGCTGGCCAGCCTCTTGTTGAGGCGAGGCGGGGAGTTCTTCCCGCGCTTTGCCGCCTACTATCGGCGCATGGCCGCCTTGCCGCGGCCATGGCGGCGTCAACTGCGGCGCAAGCTGGCCGTGACAGTCAGCGGCGCAGCGCTGCTGCTGGCCCTGGCCGGGCCGGTCGCTCCGACAACCTGGGCCGAGCCGGAAGCGCCGGCAGCTGTCATCCAGGTCGTCAACGGCGAGGTCGCCGACGTCGACAACGGCAAGTGCTCGCTGATCGAGGCGATCATCAACGCCCGCACCACCCGGGCTGGCCAGCTCCGGCCCGACTGCGCGGCGGGCAACCTGAGCGGGCCGGATACCGTATCGCTGCCGGCCAACGGCCAATTCGTCCTGACCGCCGTCCACAACGAGCAGTTCGGCCTGACCGGCCTGCCCGTTATCACCAGCGCCGTGACCATCAATGGCAACGGCGCGACCATCCGTCGGGATGTCAGCGGGCCTGACTTTCGCATCCTGGCCGTGGACGCCATCGGTGACCTGACCCTGCGGAACGCTACGATCAGCAACGGCTACCTTCCAGAGGAGCGCCAATCTGACCCCGGCGGGGCCGGTATCCTGAACAATGGCCGGCTGGCCGTGATTGACAGCACCCTTCAGGGTAACTGGGCCTACCTCGGCGGCGGCGGCATCGCGAACACTGGCACCCTCACTGTTACCAATAGCCGGATCATTGACAACACGGGCTACAATGGCGGCGGCGCCATCGCCAATGGCGGAATGGCAACGATCACCGGCAGCCTAATCGCTTACAACGGCGCATTCTACTACAACGGCGGCATCGAGAACTTCGGTGACATGGTCATCACCAACAGCACCGTCAGCGGCAATGGAACCTGGGAAAACGGCGCCGGCGGCATCGGCAACTATGGCACGCTGACACTCAACAACGTGACCGTCACCGAGAATAGCAACCGCTACAGCGACTGGCCTGGCGGCATCCGGAATGAAGGCACATTGCGGCTCAATCGCAGCATCATCAGCGGCAATGTCACCACCTACAGTGATCCCGCCATCCAATGGGAGATCTGGAATTTCGGCACGATCATCGCCAACAATCACAACGTTATCGGCTATGGCGGTAGCGACGGCAGCGACGATTTTACGCCCGGCGCGACGGACGTCATCCCGGCCGGCCCACTCAGCAGCGTGATCGGCCCGCTCGCCAACAACGGCGGCCCGACCTGGACTCACGCCTTGCCCGCTGGCAGCCCGGCCATTGACCTGGCCCCCAGCGCGCAATGCACGGCCGCGCCCGTCAACGGCGTCGATCAGCGTGGCGCGCCGCGCAACGCCAACGGCGCGGATGGCGTGACGGCCCGCGAGTGCGACGCCGGCAGCTTCGAGCGGCAACAGGGCGGCGGGGGCGGCGCGGCCTTCCTCGTCTCGCCGGCCACGGCCGGCTCGGTTGGCGGCGTGGCCTTCGCCCCGGCCGACATCCTGAAGTTCGATCCGGCGACCGGCTGGTCGCTCTATTTCGACGGCTCCGACGTGGGCGTGACCAAGAACGTGACCGCCTTCGAGGTATTGGGCAACGGCCGCATCCTCCTGTCGTTCGCCGCCAACCAGTCCATCCCCGGCGTGGGCGTGTTCGCGCCGCAGGACATCGCCCGCTTCGCGCCCACCTCGACCGGCCCCAACACGGCCGGCTCGTTCCAGTGGGAGTTCGACGGCTCGGCCCACGGGCTGACGACGGCCGGTGAGAAGATCGACGCCCTGGGCGACCTCAACGACGGCCGGCTGGCGCTCAGCACCGTCGGCGCGGCGGCCGTGCCCGGCCCCGGCGGGACGCTGCGGGCGCAAGATGAGGACGCGCTCGGCCTGGATCGGGCCACGAGCGCCTGGTCGGCGTTCTTCAACGGCACGGCCGTTCCCGGCCTGGCCGTCGAGGACGTGAACGCGCTCTGGCGCGACCCGGCGACGGGCGACCTCTACATCAGCATTGTGGGTGGGTTCAATCTAGGTGACGTGGCTGGCAACGGCCGGGACATTGTCAAGCTGACGCCCGACGGCTCGGGCGGTTACACGCCGTCGTTGTGGTGGGATGGTTCGGCGGCGGGCTTTCCGGTCAATATTGACGGGTTAGAACTGCTGCCATAAGCACGAAGATCCATCTCACGCGAAGACGCAAAGAACGCCAAGCTCAGAATCTTTTTGAGCTTGGCGTTCTTCGCGTCTTGGCGTGAGACTATTTCCCTAGCAGGCCACCGACGCCCCGTAATTGGCGAGTTCCATATCCTCGTTTTCTTCCAGTCCACTGACGCCCACCGCGCCCACGACCTGACCATTGTAGACGATGGGCGCGCCGCCGCCGCAGCCGGTGTAGCGCAAGTTGCCGAAATGGGTCAGCGGGAACTCCTCGACGCGGGAGCGCTGGCCGACCTCCCAAGAGGTCTGGCGTTCGCGGGCGGCGGTGTAGGCCTTGTTGATGGCGTTGTCGATGGCCGGCAGCGGGCAGCCGTCGGTGCGCAAAAAAGCCAGAAGTTCGCCATGCTCATCGACGACGGCCACGGCCGCGCCCTGTTCATGGCTCTCCATCTGCTTGGCGACGGCCAACACGATGGCCCGCGCTTCCCGATGTGAAAGATGAGTTTGCTTTTCCATTGGCTCTCCTTTGGATATGTCCGATCAACCACCAATACAGCATGGTCGCGGCCGCGGCCGCGCTCATTGGGTATATAGTACTAGAACAGGGCGAGGAGGTCTATTCCATTTTGGTAATTTTTACATTCCGTTTAGTTTTGGGCCGGTTCCGCGTTTGTAGTCAGGCAATTCATTGCCGTTCTTTCGCGCGGAAGAGAGGAACAGCAATGAATTGCCTGACTACGAACCGGGGGTTTTCGTGAACTTGGCCGCGCCGCGGGCCACGGCCCCCAGGAAGGCCGACCGCACCGTCTCGCTCGCCAGGGCCACGCGGGCTGGCGGCAAGTGCTCTACGGCGCGCACGACGTTGGCCACGGCGCGGTGGCTGAGCCGCTCCGGCTCGCCGAAGACCACGTCGGCCAGCTTGCCGCGCTCCACGGCCATCGCCACCACGCGCTCGACCAGGTTGTCGGGCGTGTAGACGCGCTGCGCCCGCGGGGCCATCGCGATGCCGCCGAACCGGCACGCCCCGCTGCACGTGCCGCAGCCGAGGCACAACTCCTCATCGACCACGGCCCACCGGACGCGCCGCTGCCGGCCCGGCGCGCGGGCGCTCGCCTCGCGTCGCTCCTCCAGATGAATGGCTCCCACCGGGCAGGCGGCCACGCACTGGCCGCAGCCGTTGCAGCGCTCCCGATCCACTTCCATGATCCAGTTGGAGGTGACAATGGCATGCGGCAGGTCGAACTCTTTAATGGCCCGCATCATGCCGCAGCAGCAGCCGCAGCAGTTGCAGATAAAGGAGACGCCATCCTTCACATTGTCGGCCGTCTGGGCCAGCCCGGCCGCCTGACACTCGGCGAGGATGTCCAGCGCCTCGGCCCGGTCAATCGGCTCGGCCAGACCGTGGTTGACCAGCATGCCGCCGGAACCGCCAAAGGTCAGGCAGGTGCGCTGCGGCCGGTCGCATGCGTGGCCCAGGTGCGACGCCTTGTGGCGGCAGGCGCACAGCGAGACGGCCGCGGCCCGAGCGTCGCGGATGATGGCGCTGGCCTTCTCGTAATCCAGCACCTCGACCGCCGGTTCCTGGGGTAGGGCCGACTCGCGGGGCAGGGAGCGGCCGAGCTGCGTCGGGCCGCCGCCGAAGACGGCGCGGGCGAAGCGGCCGTCGCCCTCGGTCATGTACGTCTCGAACAGCGCCGCCAGATCGGGCAGGGGCAGGTCGGGCCGGGCGCGCATGAAGGTGAACTCGAAGAAGCCGATGACCACCGGCGGCAAGGCGAAGTAACGCCGGCCGCCGGCGCTCAGGTCGAGAATGAGGCCGCGGTCGGCCAGGCGCGTCAGTTGCTCGTCCAGGGCGGCCGGGTCGCGGCCCAACTGGCGGGCCAGCGTCTCCAGCCGCGCCGGGCGGATGGGCACGCGGGCGGCCAGCGCGGCCTCCTCCGGCGAATAGAGCAGTTGCAGGATGCGCGTGAAGGCTGGCGAGGCGGGCGCGCCCGTCACCTGCCGGTCGAGGGCGCGCTGGAGGCGGTCGTAGTCGCGGTCGGGGTTGGTGTTTGCGTGAGCCATGGCGGGAGTTAGGAATTAGAAATCAAGAGGCTTCTCCATGAGTTCATTCCTAATTCTTAATTCCTAATTCCCAGTTGTCCAGTGCCGGGTGTCACCAAGTCGGGGTGACGAACCTCATGGCTTTAACAGCCTCCACTGAAGATACGTCATATTACGTATTATCTATAGGGCATATGCTCAATATCACACATCCTTCACGGGCGCAATAGCCTGCCCTATTGACAAGGCAAATGACTTTGCTTATACTGGTACTTAAGTACCGTCACCTGTGCCTTTACTGGACGTTCTAGCCATTTCGGGCACACGAATTGTTAAATCGGGGGCCAGCTCAACAGATTGCGTAACGGTCTTTCTTTTTTCGCGCCTCATTGTGAAACGTTCGTTTCGAATGTGCGCGAATGATACCGGGCGATAGCCCGGACAGTTTGGGCTGGAATACTGTACTGGTATGATGGGAGGTGTATCAACCCGCACGTTAGAAGCCCTGGATGGGACCGCGCCAGTTCACAACGCAGCGATTTACCTCACCCAGAATGAAACTATCGTGCGAGAGAAGAACAATGGGGAATTCTTCTTAACAGAATAGTCCGTCAGCAACCGTTGTACCCATAACGCCGCGTCCTGCGGCCACATCACGCGAAGCGCTCCATCCAAGTCCGCGCTGCAACTCCTCGGGGGTGAGTTCCAGGCGGGCGAGCGTTCTGTCGCACCTGTTCGGTACGCCCGCGCCGGGGTTCTGCGCCCCGGTAGCATGCCTTCGCGCCCGGCCGATGCCGCGCGCCCAGGCATCGGCGAGGCACGCCCCCATTCCGCCGCGGCTCGCGTTCGATGGCGCGCGCCTGAATTAGACCATTGCCACTTAACCAGCATCATGGAGATACTGAAGTGAACTCTGTACCACGATGTAGCACACTTTGGAAGAGGTACCGGATCGCGCTTCTGCTTATTCTGGGCGCGTTCCTTCTCGCGCTAACTGTCAGCCCATCGGCCGCGGCTAACCCCGCGCCGGTGATGGTCTTCTTCTTGACTGAGCCGGAAGATGACGTGCTGGACGCCATGAACGTCATCAACAGCGCCGCCAATTCCCCTATGGTTACCAAGATCTCGATCGCCATCAGCGGCGACGATACCCTGGTGTACTATGACCACTGGGAAGACGGCTTTGCCAACGACATCGCCAACCCAACGCCGGGCGAGATCTACGCCAACCCCGGCAACCTCGATGGCGTGCAGATCTGGGGTGATGGCAACGCCGCCAATGGCGCGCCGCCCGGCTTCGCCGGCGACCTGCTGGACAGCGGCGACGTCATCATTCTGGAGGACAACAGCGTTGTCGTGCCCAACCTGGCGAGCACCCTTGACTGGGACGGCAAGGACAAGATCGGCGGCAGCAATGCCATCGCCGTCAGCCGCTCCCTGTGGGCCAGCGACAGCAACTCGCTGTTCGCCTGGGCCAACGCGATGTACCCGACTACCGACTGGGGTCAGGAGTATACGGCGCCGGTCGGCTGTGACACGACCGCCGACAATATGTTCAGCTACACGGCCTTCTCGATCACCGCGGCCTATGACGGCACGGTGATCCAGGTAGACCCGGAGGGCAATGGGACTTGGGAAGCCTCGGTGACGCTGGACGAAGGCGAGACCTACTTCGACGACAGTTCGTCGGGGTCGGGTTGCGACTACGTCCGCCAGGGCGGCAAGGTTCGCTCGACCGACGCGGCCAAGCCGATCCAGGTGGTTCTCCTGACCGGCGAAATCGGCTCCAACTTTGGCTCGCGTGACCTGAATCTGGTGCCGGACGCCCACCTGAGTTCCAGCTACTGGATCCCGGTCGGCAACAGTACCAGTACCAGCGGCAACTCCGGCGACACCCGGATGTTCATCTATAACCCGTCGGCGACCACGCTCTACGTCAAGTGCGAGAAGCCGGGCGACTCCGACGTGCTGACCATCGCTGCAGACTCCGTCAACAGCGCGTTCACGACGAGCGACGACCAGGCAGCCCACTGCTATGCCGTAACGGACGCCACTGGCAACACGGCCGACACCAGCCGGACGTTCAGCGGCCTGACAACGGTCGACACGTATGATTCGGGTTGGGACTGGGCCGTGCCCTTCATCCCCGAGAGCGGCCTGTCCAATCAGGCGCTGGTCGGTCTGGGCGTCGGCCGCGACTGGACGGCCAGCGAAAGCCTGACGCAGAACGGCAGCCCGCTGTGGGTCACGCCGACCTGCCAGACGTTCTTCTACGTGGACTGGGACAATGACGGCACGCCGGACAAGGTAGACTTCAACGGCGACAACGACGTGACGGACACCAACGTCAACGGCCTGAACGAGACCACCTCTAACAACGGCTTCCAGGTCTCACTGTTGCAGTCGGCGCGCCTGTTCGACGCTTCCGATCGCGACCAGACCGGAGCCTATCTCTACACCAAGACGGCGGCCAATAACGGCGGCACGGGCGGCTGCGCCTTCGCCGCGGCCTGGGGTGAAGACCCGCGGACGGCTAGCGTCGGCCGGCCTGGCCTCGACCTAGGCACGATCATCGTCTCCCTGAAGTCGGTGGAGACGAGCAAGGCCTCCAACCTGCTGGTCGACGCCGACAGCAACGGCGTGGTTAGCCCCGGCGACACGCTCCAGTACCTGATCACCATCGAGAACACCGGTCTCGCGCCGGTTGGCATCTCGGTCAAAGACACCGTGCCGGCCAACACGACCTACGTGTTGAACTCGACGGAGAAGCACCTCGGCAGCGGCTGGGTAGCCATCCCCGACAACGGCAGCGGCACGCCGTTCCCCCTGGACGTGGAGCCTAACGGCGTCGCGCTGGGCAACCTGGCTATCGGTTCGACCTACCAGGTGCGCTTCAAGGTCACGGTCAACACCATTCCCGCGGGCACGACGGTGCAGATACAGAACTGCGCGCGGATCGCCTATAACGGTTCGGCCGTCATCACCTGCGTCACGGAAGACGTGACCGTTCCGGCCGTCCCCGCCCTGACGCTGGACAAGACGACCACCACGGCCAACTACGACGCGGTCGGCGACACGATCAGCTACAGCTACAAGGTGACGAACAGCGGCAACGTGCCCCTGACGCCGCCCTACGCCGTCTCTGACAATAAGGCGACGGTGACCTGCCCGCAGACGCCGAACCCGCTGGCGATGGGCGCGTACATCACCTGCACGGCCACCTACACCGTGATCCAGGCCGACCTTGACGCTGGCCAGGTGGTCAACCTCGCCACGGCGACGGCCAAGTACAACACCCAGACGGTGACCTCCAACCAGGACACGGTGACCGTTCCGTTCTTGCCCACCCCGGCGCTGACGCTGGACAAGACGACGACGACGGCCAACTACGATCAGGTTGGCGACACGATCAGCTACAGCTACAAGGTGACGAATAGTGGCAACGTGCCCTTGACCCCACCCTACGCGGTCGCCGATAACAAAGCGACGGTGAGCTGCCCGCAGACGCC
>NZ_JAYRVJ010000274.1:0-11959 GCF_041918635.1 Promineifilum sp. (SeqCode) | reverse complement strand
GGGATCAGGTTAAAGGACTGAAAGATGAAGCCGACCACCTGTTGCCGATAGGCGGCCAGCGCGTTCTCGTCCAGTTCCTCCAGCGCGTCGCCGCCGACGACGATACGCCCGGCCGTTGGCCGATCCAGCCCGCCCAGCAGATAGAGCAGCGTGCTCTTGCCGGAGCCGGACGGGCCCATGACGGTTGTGAATGTCCCGGCGACGATGCTCAGATCGACGCCGGCCAGGGCATGGACGAGCATATCGCCCATGGCGAACGTTTTGCGCAGCCCGGTGATGGTGACAAACTCGGCCGGCGGGCGTTGCGGAGAGGGGCCATTCATAGTTAGCGCGGTCGGTTGCCTCTACAGGAACGGCTGGATAACCGTCAGGTCGCCAAAACGCGCCAGAATGACCGACGGCAGCGCCCGCAACGCCATCACGATGAAAACCGTCAGCGCCAGCGCAAACACCACGCGCCCCCATCGCAGTTGGCTGCTGAGGCGCGCGCCAATGGCGATCAAAATGAGTTGCCAGATGAAGTAGAGGTCGATCTGGGAGAGCGCAGAAGCCAGAAGCGCGTGTAGCGATCCCTCGCCGGCCGGCGCGAAGCCCGACAGCCCGGGAGAGGCGATGACCTGATCGGTGACCAGAATGGCGATGAGCTGCACCAGGGCGCGCAGTACCAGTGGTAGGCTGCTCCAGGCGACGACGTTGATGGCCTGCTGGCTGGTGCCGCGCCCGCCGAGCAGGGTCAGGATGAGGTGCAGCAACCAGCTGATCAGCAGCCAGACGATCACCACGCCGGCCACCGCGCCCAGGGTGGGCAGGATGTAGTTGAAGGTGACGTTGTTGGAGGCGGTGGCGGCCTGCATGAATTGCGCCTGCTGCTCCGGCGTGTAGAACTCGAAGCCGGACGGCAGAACAGGCTCACCGCCGGCCTTGGCCGCGGCGTTGATCGAGCCGACCAGCAGGGCGCGCCCGGCGGTCGCCAGTATCAGCAGGACAATGGGCGTGCGCCAGAGCGGCCGGTTCTGGGCCACGATCTGCGCCAGCGCCGCGCGTGGGCGCAGAAAAAGCGGCATGACCAAATCAAAGCGCCAGCCGCGGTCGGCGGCGCGGCGCGCCGGTAGAACATCATCTTCTATCGTCATACATCAGACTCAGACTGCAAACAAAATCAGGCCCAGCCGGGGACCGCGCCCGCGATGGTACTATAGCCGAAATGCCGCCGCCGCGCTAAACGCCTTAACGTGTCATCATCCGCGCCGGCTGTGGGCGGCGATAAGGTAGGGGCTGGGGCAGATACGCGGGTGCGCTCTGGGTAGACACGCAGGTGCGCCCTGGGCAGACACGCAGGTGCGCCCTGGGGCAGACACGCAGGTCTGCCCCTACTAGTTTTGCGGGGTAAGCGCTTCTAGGTAAGCGGTGTTGCCGCCGCCGACGAGATTGGCCCGCGCCAGATCATGCGCCCTATAGAGCGCGACGGCCAGGCGATAGTTCGCGGCGGGCAGATCGTCGGGAATGGGCAAGGTGAACCAGGTGACGAAACTGTCGCCGGCGCGCCACTGGATGCTGTCAAAGCCGGGGCCATCCTGCTGCGCGACAACGGCATTGTTCTCATCCAGTAGGTAGGCCCCAAAGTGGTACACCCCGCCCGGCGGCTCCAGCACGCGCCAGACCATACTTGCGTTGAAGCCCTGGCCGGTCGCCAGGTCGCCGTGGAAGTGGCCGTCCAGCGTCAGCCCTATCTCCCACTGCGGGCCTGTGATCGCGTTGTCCGGCGGCGGGGGCGCTGTCCAATCGTAGAACTGCCAGGCATCGCCCTGCGCCGCCAACGGCGCGTCATCAATGGGTTGCGCCTGGTCGAGCAGCCAATAGGCAGCTGGACTGCCCGGCCGGGTATTGACGTAGACGGCGCAGGGTTGGGGGAGGGGCAGCGCCAGGTCGCCATCGGTCAACAGCACGCGCGTCGGATCGACAAACTCCTGCAGGAGCGCCAGATCGGAGTTCTCGACCTGGTGGCCGCGCCCCACGCCGACGAGACGGCACGCCGGCCGTTCGGCCAGCAGCCGCCGCGATTGGTCGATCAGCAGCCGCATCTGGCGTACCTGCAACAGCGAGTTGTCCTCGGCCGCGCGCGCGTCCTGATAGCGCACCGCAAAGAGTGTCTGGTAAGCGAACAGGGCCAGAAAGGGCAGCGCCGGCAGCCAGCTCGCCGCTACCCGTAGCACAGGCTTCTTAGCCTGTGTTCTCCCCGCCAACCGCTCAATAGCTCGTTGCGCCGTATCCAACCCAATACCGATGATCATGAAGTGGGCCGGCCACTGCCCCACGAGATAGTAGTTCTGCAAGTAGACGGCCGAGCGCAGGTAGAACAGGATAGGTAGCGCCCACCACAGCAGGAGGATAGCCAGCGCGCCCCGGTTATCAGACCTGCCAGGTCGGCGGACAGGAGTCCGCTCGAAACCTGTCCGGTCTAGCAGCCGCGCGACGACGATGATCAGCGCGGCGACGAACAGGCCCACAGCCAGCGCGTCGAACCACCTGACGTAGGGCGCGCCGCGGTAGAGGCCCTGGGCGCGGAGGAGGTCGAGGCTGAGCAGGAGGGCCGCGCCGCTAAAACGCGCTCCTTGCCCGGCCATGTCGCGCAGAGCGCGCACGTCGGCCCAGCCGGTTCCGATCTGGTAGAGCAGGTAGGGCGCGTAGAGCAGCGCGAAAACAGCCGCGCCGGCCAGCACGTGCGTCCAGCGCACCCGCCGCCGGTAGGCCAGCAGCGCCAGGGGGAAGATCAGGAGTTGGATGGCCGTGCCGGGGTGAACCTGGGTCATGGCCGCGGCGGCGGCGAAGCTGGCGATGAGATAGGCGGGGCGCGGCCGGTCAAAGAGATAGAGCAACAGGCCGCCCAACGTCAGGGCGGCGAAGGGCGGCACCATCGTCTGGTTCCAGATGAGCTGGCTCCAGTAGACGGCCCACGGCGCGACGGCGAAGGCCAGCGCCGCCCACAGCCCGGCGCGGCGGCCGAACAGCCGCGCCGTGACGAAGCCCGTGACGGCGACGGCCGCCAGGCCGCCTAGCATCGTCAGGAGCGAGACGCTGAGGATGTCGCCCCATAGAAAGAGGGCCGCGGCATAGAGGTACTCGATCATCGGCGGGTTGACGAAGCCGACCGACGACTTGTTGGCCGCCAGCGGCATGGGGCCGCCGTTGACCCAGCGCATGGCCGTGTTCAGCGTGAAAGCCTGGTCGCCCCAGAGCGCTGTCGTGTCAAGACCGCGCAGGCGGAGGGCGAGGGCGAGGAGTAACACCGCCGCTACCAGCAGGGCATACAACAATCGGCGTCTGCTGTTTTCGAGCGGCATAGACAATAGGGGCGTCAAGATCGGCGAGGCTACTGGTTTTGGCTGACGAGCGCGAGACCCTCTATAGCCTGAAAACCAGAGGGATTATGCGTGAGCAGCGTAATGCCATTTGGAGAATCGCTCAGCTTTACGTTGTTGGCGCACAAATTCGTTGAGATCATTAGCCGATTCGTCATCGGGCCAAAAGTCCGCAACGAGAAGGTCTAGATCGGTAACCGGGCGAACTCGATTTAGAGCGTTGAGGTAATCAACTCTGGGAAGCTGCTCTGAGGTTCCTTGGACATGCCGACAGCACAAGGGTTGCGTGAGCGCGCCGCTCAACTGTAACTGCTCGGCGGGAGTGAGCGCTTGAGAAGCTTCGATCGAGTCCTGTGCTTTATGCATATCCGTCTTCACCTCGCTCCATCTAAACTATTGTATCACAGTCCGATGTGTTGAATGAACGCCCCAACGGGAAGCGAACTGTTATCTTCCACCCTCGGTCTTCTGACTGACAATGTACTCCGCCAGCCGCGGCAGAAACCCGTCCAACTCATAGCTCTCCCAGGCGCGTCCGCCGCTGGCGGTGAAGAGGGTGTAGCCGATCACGTACTCGTCTTGCCGCGCCTCGTTGTCCACCCATTGTAGCTGGTTCAGGAATGCCGTAGGCCCGTCCGGCCCCCAGCCCTGTTCCACCCAGAACTCCTGGAAGTCGCGCCACCCCAGCCCGTCCGGGCCGGGCCGGTTGCCGATGATGCCATCAATGCCCGCCTCGGAGATGACCAGCGGCACAACCAGACCGCGCGGCTCCAGCACGTCGCGGTAGAACCAGCGGTAGCGGAACATCAGCGGCCCCCGGTCGGGGTAGGTGGGGTAGCCGGGCAAGGGGTCGCCGTAGAGAAACGTGATGTCCGGCGCGGCGTACTCGTGCAGCGTCAGGATGCCGCCGTGGGCCTTGGCCGCCTCGATGGCCGGGACGAACAACTCGAACTCATAAAGCTCCGGGACGCCGGTCGAAAACCCGCCGACGGCCGCCCGCAGCCCGTGTTGCGCCAACTGCCGCACGCGCTCCGCTTCGAACCGGGCGTACCAATCCATGCGATCCATATTGGGATCGGGTTCGTTCCAGCCCTCCCAGTAATCGACGTAAGGATGGTGGACCATCTCCGGCAACTGCCGGGCGATCAACGCCTGCGCCGCCGCTTCCGGTTCGCCCTGATACTCCTGCGGATCGACGGAGAAGCGGCCGATGGTCACCGTCCCGGGGGAGACGCTCTTGACCTCGCCCAGAAAGCCCAGGTCATCGACGCCCTTGACCACAGCCGGATGCGCGGCGCGGACAAACTCCAGGATGGCCGGGCTGTTGGGCCGGGCCACGTGGAGGCCCATTTTGCTCGCCCCCAATTCCGGTCGCGGCGTGTAGTCGGGGATGTAGCTAATGTATGGGGTGGGCGAGGAGCCGGGGGTGGGCGTGGGCGGCGGCTCATCCGTCGGCTCCGGTGTGGGGGACGCCTCCACGACGATCACGGCCGTCGCCTCCGGCGTAGGCGGCAGCGCCCCGCCGGGCAGCAGCGGCACGAAGACCTCGGCTGCCCCGGCGGCGCCATTAGCCGTCGTGGCCGCTGGCGATACGGTGGGGTTGGCGGCCGGGTCGGTGGCAGCGGCGGCTGTTCCCTCGACCGGCGGACTTGCGGTAGCCATCTCAACCGGCGCTTCAAGTGGAAGTGTCGCCGTCGGCAGCGGGCCTGGGACGGGGTTGCAGGCAACGAGCAATAGCAGTCCCAGAACGAGCAGGGGGTATTTGGGCATGTCGTGAAGGATAGCGCAGGGCGGCGGCGGAGGCACAACTGTTCAGCGGCGATTCACCGACGCCAACCCCGCGCTGGCGCTCAGGGCGCGACGTCGACCGTGGTCACGATCAGGTGATCGGCGGCCGGCGCGCCGTCGGCATCGAGCAAGGGCAGCCGCTGCCCGGTCAAGGGGTCATAGAGGCCGATCTCGATCCGGTAAACGCCGGCCGGCGCATCGGCGGCGAGGGGGATGGCGTATTCATCGACGATGACTTCCCCCGCGCGCCAGGTCGTCGTCGGCCGCGTGTTGGCCGCCGGCTCGCTGTCGCTCTGGCCCCAGAGGAAGTTGCCGCTGGTGGCATTGAACACGTCACCCAGCAGGTGGGTGAACACTTTATAGGTCTGGCCTATACCCCCTTCTGATGTCCAGTAAAGCGTGAGACCGACCGGCTCGCCCGGCCGCGCGCGGCCGGCGGCCAGGTCGTAGCCCAGCAGGCGAATGCCGCCCGCGAAGGAGGCATCGACGCGCCGGGTGATAGTCACGTTGGCCTCGGTCAGAAAGGCGGCCTGCTTCTGGCGCAGGGTGAGCGCGCCGAAGGCAGCTGGCTGCTGGCCAGCTGCCTCTATGAAAAAGCGGTAGCGGCCGTCGGGCGCTTCCGACGGGACGACGAGGTCTACTTGCCGGCGACCGTTCTCCGGCGCAGCGGGCAGGGATAGGGCCGCCGTCCCCCACCTTTGCCCCTGTTCATCCAGAAGCCCAACTTCCGTATCGAGCGGGCCGGCGCTCTGCCAGTAGAGGAAGAGGTAGATCACGTCGCCGCTCTTGAAGTCGCGCGCCGCCTGGCCATAGCCGACCAGCCGACCGCCGCCAGCCAACGGCACGTCGAGCGGATGGGGGGGCGCCTCCGTCGCCAACCGGTCGGCCATCGCCGCCCGCTCCTCCGTGCGGGCGTAGAGTGTCAGCGCCATGTCCTGGTAGGTGAACTCACGCACGGCCGTGGCCCGCGCCGCCAGCCAGGCCGGAACGTGGCGCTGCGGGTCGCCGGCGGCGCTGTAGGGCGTGGTCACCAGCCACACGGCGTCGTGCGCCTCCCAGATGGGAGCGAGGTAGTCGGCGGCCGTCTCCGGCGTGATCGTCCACAGATGGGGCACGCCGCGCCACGCCGCCGGGTGATGGTAAGCGAAGATGGGCCAATCGGTGTCGGTATAGAGGATGACGGCGTCGCCGGGCTGACGGTGGGCGTCGATGGTGCTGACCAGCGACGGGTAATCATCCAGCAGCACCCGCCCCGGATAGTAAGGCCACAGGCCCACCAGAGCCACCCCCACCATCACCCCCGCCAATAGCACTGTCAGCACATTACTGGCTTGCCACCTGCCACCTGCCACCTGCCACTTGCCACCCGCTCCCCTGCTCCCCTGCTCCCCCGCCCCCCTGCGCTTCATCAACTCTCCTAATGTCACCAATCCCCACGCCAGCAAGATGCTGTAAAAGCTGGTAAAGATGACCAGATAGCGCGGCGAGAAGGGTGGGTTATAAAAGTTCTGCTTGGGCAGCGACACAACGTAGACAATGAGCGCTGGCAGCAGCAGGACGGCTAGCAGCAAGGCCAGATCGCGGGCCACTGGCGTTTCTTTACTCGTCGCTCGTCGCTCGGCATTTGTCTTTCCCCTGGTCGCTCTAAGCGCCGCCACAATGAGCGCGCCCACCGCCGTCACAAAGATCGCCAGCGCCGGCAGCGTCAGCCGGTTGAACTGGGCCACGTCGAGGGGGATGCCGACGGTCAGCACCGTCCAGTAAATGTGGAGAAAGTCAACGAGCCGGATGGGCGCGGCCGAGGTGGTGCTGAGAAAGCCGCCCGCAGCGTACCATACCCACGGCAGGAACAGGGCCAATATGACGAATTGCAGTACGACCCAGCGCCCCAACCGTAGCACAGGATTCTTATCCTGTGTCCGTATCACAGGATAAGAACCCTGTGCTACGAACGCCCGTCGCACTTCCCAGAGGCACGCCACATTGACCGCGACCCAGACCGGCGCGAACAGGTAGAGCGTGTACAGCCCAGCCGTCACGCTGAATACGTAGAGTGCGGCGTCGATCGGCCGGCCTCGCTCCCACACCCGCCGCGCCGCCCACAGCGCCAAGACGGCCAGGAACGACGCCAGGGCGTACATGCGGATCTCCTGCGACCAGGCGATGGCGAAGCGCGACACGGCCAGGAAGAGGGCGGCCAGCGCGCCGACGAGGTGGCCGGCAGCGTCCGAACGCGAGCGGCCGATGGCGCGGCCCAGAGTGTAGGTCGCGGCGACGGTCAGTGTACCCAGGAAGGCGGACAGCAGCCGCAAGCCCGCCTCGCTGTCGCCGCTCGCCATGCGCCACAGGTGCAGGGCCTCGAAGTAGAGGGGTGGGTGAACGTCGTTGCCTGTCTGGCGCAGGATGTCGAGAGTCGAGAAGCGCGCTGCCCAGACCGACCAGCCCTCATCCCACCAGACGCGCTGCTCGCCGATGCGGTGGACGCGCAGCCCGAAGCTGAGCAGCAACAACGCCGCCATGACCCAGCGCCATCGATCCGCACGGCGCTGGTCGGAATGGCCGGCCATCATGCTTCTGTCGAACAGCGATTTATCCACGGGGTTCCCAGATGACACAGAAGCCTGCCACCAAATTTCTGAAAATCTGCGTAATCTGCGAAATCTGTGGATTACTTCTTCTTAAAGGATAGCCACGTCGCCGCTAACCGGCGGCAGGTCGAACGTCACCACGGTCGCCCGCTCGACGTAGGGCACGGTGATAGTGCGCGGCTCCTCGCTCAGGTTCAGGCCGACGATAACCGGTTGACCGCCATCCTCGCGGACGTAGGCGTAGGTCTGGGCGGCCGAGTCCAGGTGCAGCGTGCTGCGCCGGCCGCGCCACAGCGCGGTGTGCCCGCGCCGTAGTTGGCTCAGATACCAGAACATGGCGTACAGATCGTCGTCCTGCTCATCCCCCCACAACATCGGCTGGCGGCTCTCCTCCATGCCCTGGCTGCCGGGGTCGTGGATGCCGCGCTCCTGCGTCACGCCGACCTCGGTGCCGTTGTAGACGATGGGCGCGCCGCCCAGTGTGAACTGCACCAGCGCGGCCAGCTTCAGCTTGCGCTTATCGTTGCCGGCCCGCCACAGGAAGCGGTTCATGTCGTGGTTGTCCAGGAAGCTGGGGCGGCTGAAGACGGATTGGGGCGGAAAGTACGCCTCATGCCGGTTCAGGAAGGCGTCGAACGCGGCGAGACCCATCTCGCCGCCGGCAAAGGTGTCGCGCATCGCCTTGCAGAGCAGGAAGTCGAGCGTGCCGTCGAACAGGCCGGCGTAACTGAGTTGGTGCATGGGCGTGCGGATCAACTCGCCGATCATCCAGGCGTCGGGCTTGACGCTGCGCGCGACGACGCGCACGTCGGTCCAGAAGTCGTAGGACGGGCCGTCGGCGTGGTCGAGCCGCAGGCCGTCAAATCCCATCTCGCCCAGCCAGAAGCCGATGCTGCGCAGCAGATGGTCGCGTACGCCGGGGTGATCGACGTTGAGCTTGGGCAGGTCGGGCACGTCGAAGTAGGCCAGATACTCATCCGGCCAACTCTTCCAGTAGTACCAGCCGTAATAGGGGCTGTTGCGGTCGGTCAGCGCGGCCTGGAAGGTGCTGTGCTTGCTGCCCCAATGGTTGCCCACAAAGTCAAGCAGCAGACGGATGCCGCGCTCGTGGGCCTTGTCGGCCAGCTCGCGGGCGTCGTCGAGCGTGCCCAGCCGCGGGTTGACGGTGAAGTAATCGGTGGCGTGGTAGCCGTGGTGGGTCTCGTCGGGGAAGAACGGGTTGATCCAGAGGGCAGTAAAACCCAGGCCGGCGATGTAGTCGAGGTGATCGATGACGCCGCGCAGTGTGCCGCCGTAGATGTCGGAGAGGCGGCTGGTCTGGTTCCAGGCGCGGCCGGCGCCCGGCGAAAAGCGGTCAGGGAAGACCTGATAGACGATGGCCGGCAGCGCCCAGGCCGGCGGGCCGGAGTCGCCGACGACGTAGGAGTACTCGGCGGCATCGTCAGCCCAGTAGGTTTCGCCGCTGTCCTCGTCGTGGGCGCGAATCTGGTAGCGCACCAGCGTCCCAGCCGGGTGGGCGGGCAGCGCCGCTTCCCAGACCTCGTAATAGGCGAACAGCAGGATGTCCCACTCCGTCCGCACTCGCTGCAACGGGACAACGACCGCTTCCGGCTCCGTCACCAGGCAGACGACTTCATCGACCGGCAAACCCGGCCCGACGGTGACGGTGACGACCGGCTGCTCGCCCGCTCGGGGCGAGCCGGGGGAGAGGCGGCGGCGATGCTGGATGCCCTGCAAGCGCAATTGGGCGTACTCGCTGCGGATTTCGACGGTGGCCAGGCGGCCGAAGATGTTGTCGGTCATCGGATAACTCGCTGCTAAAGCTGCTGTTGGTTTCTAAAGGACTCGATTTCTTGAGCGATTCGGTCGAGTGCTTTAGGTAGAGTCATGGATTCGCTTGATACGACGTGCTTTTCGGCACGATCGTGGAGATGGTGTGGAAAGCCAGGAAGCTTTGGGTAATGGCTCACATTATCCCAGCGTAGCCGTAATTGGCTGGACGAATCCATCCAATGATAGCTGTAGCGCTTAACTTGAGCATCGTTCTCGTCAATCGCGTAGATGTACTCCGTCACATCCAAGATGCTGTCATCAATCAGCGTCAATCTGATTTTGATATAAGCCTCGAATCGCCTGACTCGCCTTTCTCTGGTCTGGGACGCTTTGATAAGCTTGTTGTCAACAATGTACTTCTCTACTCTCTCTAGATGTTCGCCAGCTTTCACGCTTCGTCACTCAATGCCGCGAGGCGGTCTTTCGCATGATGGTACATATCGAAGAAGGACGCCCACTCGATGAAGTCCGCGTCATCACCCATTTCCCCAGCCTCAAAACGATTGTAGAACTCCTCCGATGTCATATCGAAACGTTCCTCGAACTTCAACAAATCGGCGCGCAACTCTTCAACATCTTTTTGCGCCTCGGCTGCCTCTACAGAGAACAGTTTATCCAGGGTTTGATCCATTAACTCACTGACCTGTCCAGTTTGGTAGATGCGAATGAGTTGCGCAAGGCGCGCGGTGCGCTTGTTCGTTCGTCCCTTTACCGCTGGTGCTTGCATCATCAACCTCCACTCGAAGTGCTTGTGATTATAACATAGCGGCGATGCAAAGCGGTGGCAGGAGACAGGTGCTAACCTGTCTCCTGCCACACACCGAGAAGGACTACGGCGTTACCTCCAACATCTCCACCCGCGCGAACTCCTCCGCCGTCAAATCGGCCTGCGGCGCGTTCGACGGGGTGAAGTCGCTCAGCCATGCCTCCTGCTGGCCCGGTTCCGGCCAGACGAGGTCGAGCACGCGGGTGTGGTTGGTCACGCCGGCCGGCGCGCCGCCGATGCGCCACTGCTCCGCGCTGGAGGCCACGTCGCGGATGCGCAACACGCCGGCGCTGGGGAAGCCCTCCTGGCTCATCACCGCCGCCGCGTAGCGCCACGCTTCCGGCGTCTCGCCCAGGATAGTCTTGGGCACACGGATGGTGACCTTCTGCTGACCGGCGTCGGTGATGACCTGGAAGTCGGCCGGCCCGGCGATCTCAGTCGGCCCTTTCTCACCGGGGGTGAAGATCTTCGATTCCCACCCCTCGACGGTGATGGCGTAGTCCCAGGCGCTCCCCTCGGCCAGCGCCAGATTCCGGCCGGGTAAGAAGGCCACGCCCCCTTCGCCGTCGCCATCCTGGTCGATGTAGATGTCGAACGTCTGCAACGACAGGCCGTTGGGGCCGTCCCAGGGGTTGTCGATGGGGCCGCGCAGCGTGAAGCGGAAGACGATGTTGTCGTCGTCCGCGCCGACCTGGAAGTTGGTGATGTCGAAGTTGCCCGGCTTATAGACGACATCCGTCGGATACTCATACGTGCCGGGGCCGACGTCGTCGTTCTCCGGGTCGGTCACGTCCAACAGAGCGGCCGTGGCGTCCAGGTCGGGGATGATCATCTCCGCCGGGCCGGTGGAGGGGATGTGATCCACGTCAACCGGGATGCGATCGACCGTCTCGCCGTAGATGCCGCGCACGACCACCGTCGCACCAATGTCCGCGCCGCCCAGCGCCGCCAGGGGGATGGCGACCTCGATCTGTCCCTCGCCCACGGCTGCGCCGCCGCCGGCCGCCTCCTCGGAAACGTCGAACGCCGCCTGGCCGTTGCTGGCCGTGCCAGACGCGACGATGCTCCAGCTCTGGTCAGCCCCGGCTTCGTAGAAGGATACTTTGCCTAGCACGCCGCCGCTGACCGTCAATTCCACCATCCGGTTGGCGGCGAAGCCGAGCAGCGCGCCGCTCTGGCTGAAGTTGCTAACCGCACCGCCGGCCGGCGCGCCCAGATAGAAGCGCACGGTGGTGACGGCGTTGGTCGGGAAAGCGAAGTCCGGGTCGAGGCCGGCCCGCAGGTACATGTTGCGGGCGTCGAAGCCGTAGGCCAGCTCGGCGAAGGCGGGCGTGGCCGCGGCCATCACCCCGCCGCTGGCCGTGTACAGCCCGGCCGCGTCCCACTCCCCTTCGGACAGCACGCCGTCGATGATCGGCGTCAGCAGCCCGCTGGCCCCGCGGTCGGCCGTGGCCGTAGCCGCCGGGATGATGGGCACGTCGAGGATGAGCGGCGGCTCCGCTTCCAGTTCGGTGTAGACCCGCTTGAGCGTGTTGCGGAACTGGGCGTCGAACGAGGCGTCGTCGGTGGAGTCCTGATCGGAGCCGTACCACCAGAACCAGTCGGAGCCTTCGGCGATGTACATC
>NZ_JAYRVJ010000273.1:0-2060 GCF_041918635.1 Promineifilum sp. (SeqCode) | reverse complement strand
TGGGGACGCGCCGGGGAGAGTTGGCGGGCGGTGGAAGAGGCCGGCCGGTTAGGCGGGCCGGACTGGTTCCGCCTGGGCGACCTCGACCTGGCGACCCATCTGACACGCGCTCACTGGCTAGACGCAGGCGAGACGCTGACCGCCGTCACGCGCCGCCTGTGCGACGGCTTCGGCATCCGCCCGGCCGTGCTGCCCATGGCCGACGCGCCCGCGCCGACGCTCATCGAGACGGACGGGAGCGAGTTGCTGCCCTTCCAGACCTGGTTCGTGCGTGAGCGCTGGCAGCCGGTCGTGCGCCGCGTCGTGCTGCCGGAGGACGCGCGGGCCACGGCGGCCGTCATCCGCGCCCTGGAGGGGGCCGACCTGGTGGTGATCGCCCCGTCCAACCCGTTTGTCAGCATCGACCCCATTCTGAACGTCTACCCCATCCGCGCGCTGCTGGAGGACGTGCCGCAGGCGGTGGTGGCCGTCTCGCCCATCATCGCCGGGCGGGCGGTGAAGGGGCCGGCGGCCAAGATGCTGGCTGAGATGGGGCAGGAGGCGTCGGCCGCCGCCGTGGCCCGCTACTACGGCCATCTGATCGACGGCTTCGTCTACGACTGTCAGGACGCGGGCATGGCCGCCGAGGATGGATTGGGGCTGCTGTGCACCGATACATTGATGCACACGGCCGCTGATCGGGAGCGATTGGCAAGGGAAGTGCTGGCGTTTGCCGGAGAGTTGATGGGTTGAGGCATAGCGATATGGATTACGGTCACGATATTCAGTTCGGCTACTTCTTAACCCCCGACGCTTCTGACTACCGAGAGGTGCTACGCCGGGCGCAATTGTGTGATGAGTTAGGCTTCGATCTGCTCGGCATTCAGGACCATCCGTACCAGAGTCGTTTTCTGGACACCTGGACACTGATCGCCGCGCTGGCGGCTCAGACCAACCGGGCGCGACTCTTCCCCGACGTGGCCAGCCTGCCGCTTCGCCCGCCGGCCGTGCTGGCCAAGGCGGCCGCCTCCCTTGACGTGATGAGCGGCGGCCGGATCGAGCTGGGCCTCGGCGCGGGCGCTTTCTGGGAGGCCATCGGCGCGATGGGCGGCCCCGTCCGCTCGCCCGGTGAGGCGGTTGCCGCCCTGGAAGAAGCGATCCACGTCATCCGGCTGATGTGGAGCGGCCAGCGGGGTCTCCGCTTGGCGGGGGAGCATTATCCATTGCGGGGCGTCCACAGCGGCCCGGTTCCCGCCCATCCCATTGGTATCTGGATCGGCGCACTCGGCCCCAAGATGCTGAACCTGACCGGACGGCTGGGCGACGGCTGGGTTCCCTCCTCGTCCTACGTGCCGCCGGCCAAGCTGCCGGAGATGCAGGCGCGCATCGATGAAGCCGCCGTCAGCGCCGGACGTGACCCGGCGGCGATCCGGCGCATCTACAACATTATGGGGCGGATCGGCGAGCGGGCCTCATCCGACCCGTTCACCGGCCCGACCGCGCAATGGGTGGACGAACTCACGCAACTGGCGCTCCGGGACGGCATGGACACGTTCATCCTCGGGCTACCGGAGCCGCCGGGCGATCAACTAGAGCGCTTTATGGCCGAGATTATTCCGCAGGTCCGGGAGAACGTCGCCGCCCATAGGTCACGTAGCTGATTCGCGCGTCGCTTTACCACACCGATCGTTGGCAACTATTGAAGCGTATCAACCACAAACAGCGCCTCTTCCTGCTCCGACAAATTCACACCCTGTAGAGTCAGATAACGCCCATCAGGCGACCAGGCGACGGGCATGACGCGCCACCTGCCTGTGTCCCAGGCGCGGGCGACGTTCCCCGTGCCGGTGGAGAAGCTCTGCAACCGTCCGTCGGAACCGACCGCCAACTCGGCGCTGTCGGGCGACCAGGCGACCGGGAAGGGGCTGGCGACCCCGGTGAGCAAGGTATAGACCTGGCTCTCGGCTGAATCCACCGGCATCATCCGCAACGTATATTCATTGGCTGCATTCTCCTCGTAGAACAGCAGGTTTCGCCCGTCTGGCGAAAAGCCGGCTTGTTTGCGGAAGTCCAACTCCTCC
>NZ_JAYRVJ010000272.1:0-2586 GCF_041918635.1 Promineifilum sp. (SeqCode) | reverse complement strand
GCGGGCATGAAGCGCGTGGCCGCGTCTTCCAGCAGGTCGTGGGCCAGGACGGCCTGCGGGTGGAGCGGCAGTTGCCCCGCCTCGGCCAGCGACAGCGTTTGCAGATCGTTGACCAGCCGGCCCAGCAGCCGCGTCTCGTCCAGCGTGGCGGCGATGTGGTCGGGCGTCGGCGCGTAGATGCCGTCGAGCACCCCCTCCAGGTTGCCCTGAATGATCTGCAGCGGCGTGCGCAACTCGTGGGCCACGTCGGCGGTCAGGTTGCGCCGCCCCTGCTCGGCCCGCGCCAGCTCCTCCACCATGCGGTTGAAGCGGCGCGCTAGGCGGGCCATTTCGCCTCGGCCGTTGTCACCGACGCGCACGGAGAGGTCACCCGCGGCAACAGCATCGGCGGCGACCATCAGTTCCGCCAGCGGTGAGCCGAAGTGGCCCAGAGCAAACGCGCCCATCGCGATCATGACGATCAGGACGGGCACGGCCAGGCAGGCCAGCACGATCAACCCCTCGGTCGGCCCCAGTGTGCCCTGCCGGGCGAGGGTGAAGGCCAGGATCGTTGCCCCAACTAGGAGCGCCAACACCGAAACGACGGCGAAGCCCAGACAACCGACGAAGCGGCGCACGAAAAAACGGCGGCGCGCGTCCATGTCAACCGGCCAGCCTTCGCCTGTCCAGCCCGGCCTCCACCGGGGCGACTCTTCCGACCATTTGGGATGACGATGCATATCTATAACCCTCGGTAGGGGCAGACCTGCGTGTCTGCCCTGGTTGCGACAGGGCGCACACGCAGGTGCGCCCCTACATCAATCGATACCCAATGCCGTAGACCGTCTCGATGATCCGCGGGGCGTCGGGGTCGTCCTCTAACTTTCGGCGCAGGTTTTTGATGTGGGAGTCCACGCTGCGGTCGAAGCCGGCCAGCACCCCGGCCGGGCCTGCGCCGTGCAGTTCGTCCAGCAGTTGCTCCCGGCTGAGCGTCTGGCCGGGGTGGCGGGCCAGGGCGACGAGCAGCTTGAACTCGTTGGGTGTCAGGTGCACGGGCCGGCCGGCGCGGCTGACGCTGTGGGCCGCCGGGTCGATCGCCAGGTCGCCGCGACGCAGCACGCCCGGCTCGACCGGCCCGCTGGCCCGGCGCAACGCCGCCCGCACACGGGCCACCAGCACCGCCGGCGAGAACGGCTTGGTGATGTAGTCGTCCGCGCCCAGTTCCAGCCCGACGATCTGATCCGTCTCTTCGGCCAGCGCGGTCAGCATCAGGATGGGCACGGCCGACTCGGCGCGCAACCGCCGGCACACCTCGCGGCCGTCCAGCCCCGGCAGCAGCAGGTCGAGCAGCACCAGGTCGGGCGACTCGCGCCGCGCCATCGCCAGCCCCGCCGGCCCGTCGGCGGCGTGGAGGACGCGGTAGCCGTTCTTGACCAGGTAGTCGCGCGCCAGCCGGGCGATCTGCGGTTCGTCTTCGATGATCAGGATGAGTTCGTGCATGGGTTCTATTGTAGCGCGGGACGGTATCCCGCGTCTGGAGATGCGAAGAGGCGGGATACCATCCCGCGCTACAATCAGACGTATTCCTGCGGTTGCTTCTCCGGCCCAATCGGATCGCCGCCGTCGCGGCGGCTCTCCTTCCAGTGACCATGGTGGTGATGCGCCCAATGGCCGCCGGGACGGCGGCCATCCCAGTGGCGGCGACGGCCGAAGGCCATCATGCTGAGTAGCGCGGCGAAGGCGACAAAGCCGAAGCACATCAGACCGAAGCCGAACAGCGCGCCCTCCGCCCGGCCCAACCGGCCGTAACCCCAGCCGCGGCCGAACTCCGGCGCGACCGGCCCGGCCACCGCCTCGCCGTCCGTCGCCGCCAGCGACGCCCCCTGCACAAAGCCCTGCTCGTAGCCGGAGCGGAACAGCCGCGACCCCGCGCCCACCAGCAAAAACAGCAGCAGCGCCCCCAGCGCCAGCCGCCCGAAAAAGAAGTGTCTGCGAAACATCAGTTACCTCCGAATGGGATTTGATGCTCACAAGATAGCCGCCGGCTGTGTAGAAAAGATGGAGGAGCGCCGGAGAAAGTGTGACAAAGGGGCACGGTCAGAGAAACATACGATTTCCCTACGGAACGGGCCGGGGTGGTGTCGCTCAGCGCCAAAGCGTGCTATGATGTAATTTCAGAGAAGGCCTGCGCCGGCGTTTGTGCGTGTCTGTCCAACGGCCCCTTCGATGTGCTGAAGAGGGCTTCTGGCAAGCGATCCGCGTAGGTAGGTTTTCGGACGCAGGGGTGTTATCTCGTGGCACGCCTGAATCCGCTTCCGAACTACCGTTATCACCAAGTCACCATCGTTGCCGTCCACATCCATTAGGAGTGCGCTATGGAAGGGACGCCTGCTGTTCGCGGGCTACTGCCGCTTGTGGCGGAACGGTCGGGCCTTGCTTGGGCCGGTGTGGATAGTCTGCTGCGGGCCGGTGACTATGGGGAACTGGACCGTCTATTACGGGCGCTCCAGACGGCCACTCTCCAGAGCGGCGACGCGGCCGGGGCGGCGCTGCTGGTCGCCGTGGACGAATTGTGTCTGACCTGCGATCAACTCCACCAGCAGCGGG
>NZ_JAYRVJ010000271.1:0-5283 GCF_041918635.1 Promineifilum sp. (SeqCode) | reverse complement strand
CAGCGCGTCCACCTCCAGGCCGGAGTCGTCGGCCAGCGTCAGCAGGCCGGTCTGCCGCGCGTAGGCGACAGCCTTCAGGATCGCGTTGTCGCGGAAGGTGGCCCCCGTCTCGGCCACGTCCTCGGCGACGCCCGCCTCATCGAGCGTCAGCCACTCAATCGCCAGATCGCTCAGAATGTCAGCGTACTCGGCCACTTTGCCCTTGTTGTGCGAGGCGACCAGGAGCCGCCGGTCAGTAAGGTTAACCACTGCTGATACCCTCGTCCGCAGACTGCGCGGAAAGACGCGCTTATGTTATACTCCCATTCTATCTCTAACTGAGTTGGAGGCTTAACATGAAAATGTCACGTCTGCGGTTTAACTTCGGCTTCCTGCTGGAAGCCGATTTCGGCACGATCCGCCTCATCGAACTCGACTACCCCACCATCAAGCTGAGCGAAGACGTGACCCTGACCCCGCTAACGGGCTCCTTCACGGCCACCCGCACCACCGAAGGCATCTACATTCAAGGCCAACTGCAAAGCGCGCTCAGTATGGAGTGCGTCCGCTGCCTGGAGGAGACGATCGTTCCGGTTGACATCTCGCTCGACGAGTTGTTCTATTACCCGCCCCACAATGCGCCTCCAGGCGAACCATTTGTCGGGGAAGACGGTATGATCGATCTGGGTCCGCTGGTGCGCGAGCTGAGTCTGCTCGGCGTGCCCATCAAGGTATTGTGCCGGCCGGATTGCCTGGGGCTATGCCAGGAGTGCGGCGCGAATCTGAACTACGGCGACTGCGACTGCGTGGAAGAGGAGATCGACCCGCGCCTGGCCACCTTGCAACAATTGCTCAATCAGGAAGAAAGACGCTGATTTGGCGTTTTAAGAAGAAGCGAAGAGGAACAGAGAGGCACAAAGATCGCACAGAGTTCCACAGAGAGTCTTCTCTCTGTGGAACTCTGTGTCTGCCCTTCGTGTAACTCTGTGTACCTCTTGATTCAGGTAACCCATGTTTTACGATGAAGCCAAAATCCACGTCCGCAGCGGCGACGGCGGCGATGGAATGATCAGTTTTCGCCGGGAAAAGTACGTGCGCCAGGGCGGCCCAGACGGCGGCGACGGCGGCCGGGGTGGCGACGTTATCTTCGTCGCCTCTCCCCACCTGAACAGCCTGGTCACCTTCCAGCACAACAAGCACTATCGGGCCGGCAACGGTGTGCACGGGACTGTCCAGCGCATGACCGGCGCGGGCGGCGCGGACTTGCGGCTGGAAGCGCCTGTCGGCACTATCATCCGCAACGCCGAGACGGGCGACGTGCTGGCCGACCTGACCGAGACCGGCCAGGAGGTCGTCATTCTGGCCGGTGGGCGTGGCGGTCGGGGCAACATCCACTTCGCCAACAGCCGCGATCAGGCCCCGCGCGTCGCCGAACGGGGCGAGCCGGGCGAGGAGCTGTGGCTGGCGCTGGAACTCAAGCTCATCGCCGACGTGGGCATCGTCGGCGTGCCCAACGCCGGCAAGTCAACCTTGCTATCGGTTGTCAGCGCCGCGCGGCCAAAGATCGGCGACTACCCGTTCACTACCCTCCAGCCTAATCTGGGCGTGGTCGAACTGCAAGGGTACGAGACGATGGTGCTGGCCGATATCCCCGGCCTGATCGAGGGCGCATCGGCCGGCGTCGGTCTGGGCCACGACTTTTTGCGCCACATCGAGCGCACGCGCGTCCTCATCCACCTGCTCGACGGCATGGCCGAGGACCCGCTCCAGGATTGGGCGATGATCAACGAGGAGTTGGCCCTTTATAACCCGACGTTGGCGGCCAAGCCGCAGCTCGTCGTCCTCAACAAGATCGATCTGCCCGACGTGAAGTCGCTGGAGCCGCTCATCCGCGAGGAGATCGCCAAGGCCGGCCATCCGTTCATGAGCATCTCGGCCGTCACCGGCGAGGGCGTGCGCCCCATGCTCTACGAGGTCAAGCGCATGCTCGACGCCGCGCCGGCCGCGCGCCCGCTGCCGGCCGAGCATGAGCCGGTGGTCATCCGTCCCAAGGCCGACGAACGGCAGTTCACCATCAAGCGCGAGGGCGGCAACGTCTGGCGCGTCTCCGGCAAGGAGATTGAGCGCGTGGCGGCCATGACCTACTTCGAGTTCGACGACTCGTTGATGCGCTTTCAGACAGTGCTGCAGAGGATGGGCATTACCGCCGCGCTGACCAAGGCAGGCGTCAAGGTTGGCGACACAGTCCACATTGGCGATGAGGTGTTGGAGTGGGGTGAATAGCTTCATGCTCACTGAAGAGTAGCCGAGAAGAGGAACACAGAGACACACAGAGGGCGGACACAGAGTTCCACAGAGTATGATGTCCGAACAAAATGAGATGGCGCTGCTCCGCGAGGCCATTCTGGGAGACGGCCTGGTCGAGGCTGTTTTCCAGGGCGCGCAACGCGGCGCGGCCCCGCCCTGGCCGCGCGTCGCCATTCGCCCGGTGCGGATCCGCCAGGCGCGCCACCTGCAATTCGCCTACTTCGACGGCGTGCAGGAGGTGGCCAAGAACTATCGGGGCGAGGAGGCCGGGGCTAAGCTCGATGAGTTGCTGGCCCTGCCCTTCAAGAGCATCCAGGCCATCACCGCCGGCGAGACCTTGCGCGTCCAGTTCAGCAAGAAGGGCCGGGCCATCCTCCACCGCGAGCGTCGCCACCAGGAGCAGACGATCCCCCTGGAACTGGCCCACGACCGGGCCAAACCGTCACTCTTGCCGGAAGACGAGCCGATCCCCTTCCTGCAAGCGCTGGGCGTCATGACCGCCGACGGCCGCGTGCGGGCCGACCAGCAGCGGAAGTTCCGCCAGATCAACGAGTTCCTGCGACTCATCGAGGAGACGGGCGAGTTGGCGGAGTTGACGGAGCGGCCGGTGCGGGTAGTCGATCTGGGCTGCGGCAGCGCGGCGCTGACCTTCGCCACTTACTACTATCTCAATGAGGTCAGGGGCATCCCGGCGACGCTGACCGGCGTGGATACCAAGGCCCACCTGCTGGAGCGCCACCGGGCGACGGCCGAGCGGTTGGGCTGGGATGGCATGCGCTTCCAGACGGCCCGCATCATCGACTACGAAGCCGACGCGCCGGCCGATATTGTCCTGGCCCTCCACGCCTGTGACACGGCCACCGACGAGGCGCTGGCCCGCGCCGTCCGCTGGGGCAGCCGGCTCATCTTCAGCGCGCCCTGCTGCCACCACCACCTGCAGGCCCAACTGGCCGCAGCCGAGACGCCGGAGCCGTTTCGCCCGGTGCTGCGCCACGGCATCCTGCGCGAGCGGCTGGGCGACACGCTAACCGACGCCTTCCGCGCCCACATCCTGCGCCTGCTGGGTTACCGGGCGGAGGTGCTGGAGTTTGTGGCCGTGGAGCACACACCCAAAAACCTCATGATCCGCGCCGTCCACACCGGCGCTCCCGCCCTGCCCTCCCTGGTCGCCGAGTATCGGGCCATGAAAGCGTACTGGGGCGTGACACCTTTCCTCGAAGAACTGCTGCGCGATAGACTTGTCGCGGTTTTGAGTTGACTAAGAAGAGGAACACAGAGTGACACAGAGGGCGGCCACAGAGTTCCACAGAGAAAGAAACACTCTTCCTCTGTGGAACTCTGTGTGATCTCCGTGTCCCTCCGTGTTCCTCTTACATTATAGGTAAATGACGTGACTGCTTCGCTTATCCTGACCAACGGACACATCTACACTATGGACCCGGCCCACCCCACGGCCACCGCCATCGCCATCCGCGACGGCCGGATTTGGGCCGTCGGCGGCGACGAGTTACGAGAGCTGCTGACTAGCGACGACGAGTGGATCGATCTCGACGGCCGGTGCGTCACGCCCGGCCTGGTCGATGCTCACGTTCACTTCCAGCACTTCGCCCTCAGCCTCCAGAACGTTGACCTGGACGGCGCGCCCACCCGCGCGGCGGCGCTGGATCGCGTGCGCGCCTTTGTCGCGGAGCGGCGCGGCGAGATGGGCTGGCTGCGCGGCCGGGGCTGGTCGCAGGACGCCTGGCCCGACCGCGCCTTTCCGACGGCGGCCGACCTCGACGCTATCCTCCCCGACCGGCCCGTTTTCCTGTCGCACAAGAGCGGCCACGCGGCCTGGGTCAACACGGCGGCGCTGCGGCTGGGCGGCGTCGGTGCGGCCACGCCCGACCCGCCCGGCGGCCAGATTCAGCGCGGGCCGGACGGCGCGCCGACGGGCATCCTGTTCGAGGAGGCCATTGATCTGGTGGCGGCGCGGATCCCGCGGCCGACGACGGCCGAACTGGTCGAGGCCATGCGCCAGGCGCAGGCGTACTGCTGGTCGGCCGGCCTGACCGGCCTGCACGACTTCGACGGCCGCGACTGCTTCCGGGCGCTCCAGGTCTTGCGCGAGGCGGGCGAGTTAGGGCTGCGCGTCGTGAAGAACGTGCCCGTCTACCGGCTGGAGCACGCCCTGGGCGTCGGCCTGCGTTCCGGCTTCGGCGACGACTGGCTGCGCATCGGCGGGGTCAAGATCTTCGCCGACGGGGCGCTTGGCTCCAAAACGGCGGCGATGATCGCGCCCTATGAGGGCGAGCCGGACAACCTGGGCATCGTTGTGACCGACAAGGAGGAGATGCTGGAAAAGGCCCGCGAGGCCAGCGCCGGGGGTCTGAGCGTCACTGTCCACGCCATCGGCGACCGGGCCAACCACGACGTGCTGGATGTATATGCCCTGCTGCGCGAGGAAGAAGCGGGCCGCTCCGGCCCGCGGCTGCGCCACCGTATCGAGCACGTTCAGGTGCTGCATCCCGCCGACACGGGCCGGCTGGCCCAACTGGGGATCATCGCCTCCATGCAGCCCATCCACGCCACATCGGACATGGACATGGCCGACCGCTACTGGGGCGAGCGCGCCCGACTCAGCTACGCCTGGCGGACGATGCTCGACAGTGGGGCGACGCTCGTCTTCGGCTCCGACGCGCCGGTGGAGCGCATCGATCCGCTGCCGGGCATCCACGCCGCCGTGACACGCCGCCGCGCCGACGGCCGCCCTGGCCCCGGCGGCTGGTACCCGGAGCAACGCCTGACGATGGCCGAGACGATCCACGCCTTCACCCGCGCCGCGGCCATCACCGCCGGCCAGGAAGTGCGCCAGGGCAGTATCGCTCCCGGTAAGCTGGCCGACCTGACCATCTTCGACCGCGACCTGTTCGCCGCCCCCGCCGACGAGCTGCTGGATGTGGGCATCGCGGCCACCATCGTCGGCGGCGTCTTTCGTTACCGCACCTGGTAAGAAAT
>NZ_JAYRVJ010000270.1:0-1722 GCF_041918635.1 Promineifilum sp. (SeqCode) | reverse complement strand
TCGCGATCACCCGGCGCTGCTGGCCGACGCGCGCCGGCGCTACGAACTGCTCGACTTCCCGGCCGTGGCCCGGCTGTGCGAATGCTTCCTCGAAGTGGATTTCACCGCCCGGCTGGGCGAGATCGCCGCGCCGGCCTGCATCCTGGCCGGGGAACTGGACTTGTTGAAAGGGCCGGCCTACGCGCGCATCCTCCAGCGCGGCATCCCCCACGCCGAGCTGCACCTGCTGCCCGGCGCGGGCCATGCCTCCTGCTGGGAGCGGCCGGCGGAGTTCAACACGGTCGTGCTGGGCTTCCTGGCCAAACAGGCGTAACCGGCGCGTAACCTTTATTTGGTAAAAGAAGAAAGAGGAATCCACAGATTTCACAGATTGCACAGATGATTTACGCATAGCTGCAGGTGATTTCTTAAGCGCCTTTCTGAAGAATCTGCGAAATCTGCGGATGATTTCTTCTCTCTTGTTCGCTTCATGGAGAAGGTGTCACAATGCGCTTAAAGGACAAAGTTTGTGTCATTACCGGCGGGGCTGCCGGTATCGGCCGGGCTACGGCTGAGCGATTCGCTGAGGAAGGCGCGATGGTCGTCATTTGCGACCTGAACGAGGAGCAGGGCCGCCGTACCGCCGAGGCCATCGGCCCCGCGGCCAGCTTCTACAAACTCAACGTCGCCGACCGCCAGGCCGTCGGGGCGTGCCTGGATGAGATCGTCCAGCGGTTCGGCCACGTGGACGTGCTGGTCAACAACGCCGGCGTGCTGAGGGATGGGACGCTGGTCAAGGTCAAGGATGGCGTGCTGGTCAAGGAGATGGCCGAGGCCGATTTCGATCTGGTCATCTCGGTCAACCTGAAGGGCGTCTTCAACTGCACCCAGGCCGTCGCGCCGCACATGATCCGGCAGGGGGGCGGGGTAGTCCTCAACGCTTCCTCTGTTGTCGGACTGGACGGTAACTTCGGCCAGACGAACTACGTCGCCACCAAGGCGGGCGTGATCGGCATGACCAAGGTGTGGGCGCGCGAACTGGGCCGCGCCGGCATCCGCGTCAACGCCGTGGCCCCCGGCTTCACGGCGACCGAGATGATCACCGCCATGCCGGAGAACATCCTGTCCGGCATGAAGGCCCGCACCCCGCTGGGCCGGTTGGGCGAGCCGCGCGACATTGCCAACGCCTACCTGTTCCTGGCGTCGAACGAGGCCAGCTTCATCACCGGCGAAGTCCTGCGTGTGGATGGCGGCATCGTGATCGGGACGTGAGAGGGGGATTTTACAGATTTTGGGTTCTTATAGAGGGAGTACATAAGAGGAACACAGAGTGACACTGAGATCACACAGAGTTTCACAGAGAAAGAACAGCGCTGCCTCCGTGTCTCTCTGTGTCGCTCTTATAAGCTCATCCATTAAGATGCATTCCTGTCTTCGCTCTCTTTCCAAGGGGCCGGGATGACCTACGAGCTGTATCCAACGCACGCGGCCGACTTGCTGAGCAAACGCGCCGAGTTGACGCCTGACCGGACGGCGCTGCTGGACGTGTCCACCGGCGTGGCCTACACCTACGCGGAGCTGAACGCCCGCGCTAACCGCTTGGCCAACGCCTTTCGGGCCTTGGGCATTGAGAAGGGCGACCGGGTGGCGATCCTGGCCCAGAACAGCATCGTCTACGTGGACTTGCTATACGGCCTGGCCAAGATCGGGGCCATCTTCGCGCCGCTCAACTGGCGGCTAACC
>NZ_JAYRVJ010000269.1:0-11371 GCF_041918635.1 Promineifilum sp. (SeqCode) | reverse complement strand
GAACGTCAGTTCGGGGAAGGCGGCGTCGCCATCTTCCAGACGGTTGTAAGTGTAACTGTCCCCGATCTCTTTCAGCCGCCCCTGCTCCCAAACCATCGTGAAGCGGCTGCGGTAAAGGTTGATCCTGGTCACGCCGGTGTGGCCGGCCAGGACGCTGCCGGCCAGCCGCCGCTCCAGCGCCGGCGCGATGTGGCGCAGAAAAGCGGGCACGTCGGTCACGCGCACGTACCAGGCATAGGGGCGAATCTGTTTCTCCATGTCCGGATCGAGCGCCTCATAGAGCGGGTGCGCCTCGCCGATGTTGAAGCTGATATGGCTCAGTTGCTTCTTCGCGTCGCGCGTCGGGTTCAGAACGGCGGCCTCCTCGCGCAGGTAGCGGACGAGGAAACGGCCGACCGCTCGCCAGGAGTGGCCGGGCAGCACGCCGAACTCGGAGATGCTGAAGCTGGTATCGTGGGGATAGTAGTTCACGTAGGCCACCGCTTCGCCCTCGCGCGTCTCGACAAGGCGCGGCGCGAGCCGCCACCACGACTCCGGGTGCGTATCATTCATCTCATACTGCCATTGCGCATCGCTGCGCAGGCGGCTGATGAGACTGTGGCCCAGGTGTTGGCGGTAAAGCGTCTGGAGCAGCGGGATGTCGCCGGTAGTCGCCGGCCGCAGGGTGTACGGCTCTTCCTCCACCTTCTCATCGTTGCCAGGGCGGGCCCAGAACAGTTGCCGGCTGCCGCCCAGATTCAAGCCCATCTCATAGCCGAACTGGCGATAGTACCAGGGGATGCCGGTGATGGCCGTCACCAACTCGCCGCGGGCGGCGCTCTTGGCGTGGATGACCGCCATCTGTTCGCGCACCAGGCCGCGCCGGCGGTACTCCGGCAGCGTGCCCACCAACTCCGGCCGGCCCACGGCGAACGGGATGTCTTCGTAGGCCCAGGTCTGGGAGATGAGGTTCATCGTCGAGACGAGCTTGTCGCCGGCGTTGGCGTCGGTGACGACGGTGAAGTCGCTGGCCTTCGTCGTGGGGTGGTCGCCGCTCATCAGGTTGTGCGTCCAGTGATAGATCGCCTTTTGTGGTTCGGCCGGGTTGTCACTGTGAATAGCCGTATTGAACTGGGCGACGCTCTCGGCGTCGTCGGGCGTGGCCCAGCGCAGGGTTAGGCCGTCGCCTAGATCACGGGGCAGGCCAAAGGTATCAGCGGATGTCATGTCAGGGTTCTCCTAGGCAGAAGCGCCAGTGCGTCGGCGCGGGCTCCGGTCGCCATGAGGAGCGGTGGACGGTCCGGCGCGACTTCATTATGCGGCAACCGCGACGGCTTAGCAAACGTTGACGGCAGGCGGCCGGGGGCCTCAAGCGGACGCGAAGTTGATGGCCGCTCACCTGGCAAGTTGCCGGTCTCTCAATCGGCGCTCAGCTATCGGCGGCATTTGTAAGACATTCATTGGAAACGATGATTGCCCATTGACTCCTCTCTAGGAATGTGCAAAATCAGTGAGAACTATAAGGTGACTTCAAGGAACGAACAGCGATGATGGCTTTTGTAACCTCTTATTGGATAGCGACTTTGCCAACCGTTGTAACGGGTGTGATCCTGCTGGGCGCATTGAAGAAAATGCGCGACGAGAAGGCGAAAGCCAAAGCCCCCGCTGTCGTTCCTGTTCCTGTGGCACAGGCTGAGAGGCCTATGTCACAATCCCGGAGGAAATAACAAGGAGCGATGTTCTTCTTCGATCCGCTTTACCTGGTTTTCGCGCTGCCCGGCCTCCTCTTGGGTCTGTGGGCCCAGATGCGCGTCAAGGGCACGTTTAGCAAATATTCCAAGGTGCGCCTCTCGCGCGACGCATCCGGCGCGCAGATCGCCCGCTACCTGCTCGATCAGCAAGGCCTCCAGGACGTGCGCATTGAGGAAGTTCAGGGTTTCCTGAGCGACCACTACGACCCGCGCACCCGCATCCTGCGCCTCAGCCCCGACGTTTACCGCACGCCCAGTGTGGCCGCCGCCGGCGTCGCCGCGCACGAGATGGGTCACGCCCTGCAGCACTCGGTCGGTTACGCTCCCCTGCAAATCCGCAGCGCTATCGTCCCGGCCGTCCAGTTCGGCAGTTCGTTGGCCCCCATCCTGTTCATCATCGGTTTCCTGCTCAACTTCACCACCCTGGCCTGGATCGGCGTCATCCTGTTCGGCGTCGCCGTCCTCTTCTCGCTCATCACTTTGCCTGTCGAGTTCGACGCCAGCAAGCGCGCCAAGGCCCTCCTGACTAGCAGTGGCATCCTCCATCCCGAGGAAGTCAAGGGCGTTGACAAAGTCCTCGACGCCGCCGCCCTGACCTACGTCGCTGCCGCCGTCGCCGCCGTCGGCCAGCTTCTCTATTACGTCCTCCTCCTCAGTGGCGGCCGCAGCCGCGACTAAGAGGAAGGGGCACGCAAAGACCGCAAAGCCCAGAATTTTGGCTTTGCGGTCTTTGCGTCTTTGCGTGAGATACCCTTAGATCGCCTGGTGCGCGAGGGCGAAGGCCCCCAGCACTCCCGCCCGGTTCCCCAACGCCGGCGGCACGATGTAACTGTCTATTCTCTCCAGGATCGCCGGCGACTGCACGTACCCGTTCAGATACGATTGAACCTTTTGCCGCACCATCGGCATTAACTGCGGCTGCTCCATCACCCCACCGCCCAGGATGATTCGCTCCGGCGATAACGTGCAGATCAATCCCTGCAACGCCAGCGCCAGATAGTGCGCCTCCAAGTCCCAGGCCGGATGATCGGGCGGCAGCTCGTACGCCGGCCGCCCCCAGCGCTCCCCGACCGCCGGCCCCGCCGCCATCCCTTCCAGGCAGTCTCCGTGGAACGGGCAGCGCCCCGGATACGGATCCGCCACCCGGTCATGCGGCAGCGGTATGTGGCCCATTTCCGGGTGCACCAGTCCGTGCATCAGCCGCCCGTTCACCATGCCGCCGCCGCCCACCCCTGTGCCGATGGTCAGGTAGACGAAATTATCCAACCCCTGAGCCGCCCCCCACCGCCATTCACCCAGCGCCGCCCCGTTCACATCCGTGTCGAACGCCACCGGCGCGCCAAAGGCCGCGCGCAAGGGGCCGGCCAGATCGGCGTCGCGCCAGCCCGGTTTAGGCGTGGACGTGATCGTGCCAAATGTCGGCGAGACGGGGTTGGGATCGAGCGGCCCAAACGCGGCGATGCCGATGGCCGCCGGTGGGCCGTACCGCTCCACCTGTTCGCGGAAGAAAGCCAGCGCTTGGCCAATCGTCTCCTCCGGCCGCGTCGTCGGGAAGCGCGTCTCGGCGCGAATATCGTCCGGGCCCGACCCCACCGCGCAGACAAACTTCGTACCCCCCGCCTCAATACCGGCCACGTAGGCGCCGCTCGTGTTCATCATCATGCTCCTTTATTGGTGGTCAGTGGTAGGGGCGGGTTTGAAACCCGCCCGTACCGTGGTCTGATCACTGCCTACCGCTTATTCCTCCCTGCTCCCCGCTTCCGGCATCAGCCACAGCGCTTCATAGCTGCGCAGGGTGATGCCCGGCGCGCTGTCCACGGCGCGCCCCGTTAGCCGGTCCACCAGCCGCATGCCGAAGCCCAATTCATACAGCCGGTAGCCGGGAACCGTCTGCGGCCCCTCGCTAAAATTGGCCAGCACCAACACCCGGCCGCGCGGGCTGTCGCGCAGCAGCCCCAACACCGCCTCATTGTGCGTCCAGACGGCTTGAGGCTGGGCCTGGGCATGGAAGGCGGGCATCTCCCGCCGCGCCGCCAGCAAGTCGGTCAGCCCGCGGAACAGTCGCCCCGCCGGCGACCACCAATCGCGCCGTTCCTCCGCCTTCGCCCAATCCATCCGCGGCCGGTGCATCCAGCGATTGTCGTCGGCCAGGTTGGGGTCATCGAGGTAGGATGGGTCGTTCAACAGCCCCAGTTCGTCGCCCATGTAGAGAAGTGGGATACCCCCAAAGGCAAAGATCAGATTGTGGATGAGCAGAATGCGACGCAGCGCCAGCTCGGCCGCCGCCGCGTCCTGCCTCTCCAGCGACGCTTCCAGGCCCGCCAGCGACGCGCACGACCCGCTGATCCGCCGGTCGCCCGTGCGCGGGTTGTGCTGGAACGTCCCACCGCGCGCGAACGACCCCGCAAAGCCGCCGCTGTAAAAGTCACTCAGGAAGGCCCGGTGCCCGAAGCCCGACAGCCCCACCTCGGCCGCGTCCTCGTCCGTCACTGCCCAACCGATGTCATCGTGGCAACGCACGTACGTCACCCAGGCCGCCCCGCTGGGGATGGGCGGCATGTTCTGGAGCGCGCGGGTCATCAACACCACCCGGCGCTCGGCCAGGCTGCTCCAGAGGAGAACCATGAGAACGTTGTGGTAGGCCAGCTCGCACTCCTTGTTCGTCCCCTCGCCACGGCCCAGATAGGGGATCAACTGCGGCGGCGAGACGATGGCCTCGGCCTTCAGGATGAGGCCCGGGGCGGCCATGCGCGAGAGCGCGCGGAACGCCTGCAGAATCGCGTGCGCCTCTGGCTGATTCTGGCAGTCCGTCCCCAGCCGCTTCCACATGAAGGCGACCGCGTCGAGGCGCAGGATTTCGACGCCCTGGTTGGCAAGGTACAGGATGATGTCGAGCATTTCGGCCAGGACGGCGGGGTTGGTGTAATTCAGGTCCCACTGGTACTCATTGAACGTCGTCCACACCCAGCGGTCGAAGGCCTCATAGTAGGTGAAGTTGCCGGGAGCAAAGTCGGGGAAGACTTCGGGCAGGGTCTGCTCATACGCGTCGGGCAGGGTGCGGTCGGGGTACATCAGGTAGTAATCCTGATAAACCGTCTCGCCGGCCGCCGCCCGCCTGGCCCACTCGTGCTCCTTGGCCGTGTGATTGCAAACCAGGTCAATGCACAGACTAATCCCATTCTGGCGTAGCTGCGCGGCCAGTCCGGCCAGATCGGTCATCGTGCCCAGCGCCGGGTTGACCTGGCGGTAGTCCATCACGGCATAGCCGCCATCGTTGGCCCCCGGCCGCGGCTTCAGCAGTGGCATCAGGTGCAGGTACGTCACGCCCAGCTCGTTCAGGTACGAAATGTGCTCGTCTATACCGCGCAGGCTGCCGGCGAAGCGGTCGGCGTAGCAGACGTAGCCGAGCATGGTTGGCTGCTGGAACCAGTCCGGCTGGCTCTGGCGGCGCAAGTCCAGCAGGCGCAGTTCGACCGGCCGGTCGGCATAACCATGGGCGACGATCGCCAGCAGCCGATCGCACCACGCATCGAAGTCGGGCCGGTCGCCATAGAGGAGCCGAAGAGGGCGAAGGGCGTCGGGCCAGTATAGGTCTACGCGGGTCTGAAAGATTTGGCGTTCGAGGGGGTGTAAGTTGGTTAGTGGGTCAGTATTCAGTAGGTCGGTGTCCAGCGAGTCGGTGGTCATGGGTCGTTGGCGGCGGTTGAGAGTTGTTAGTAGCCTATGGTGACCGAGGTGCAACCCACTCCATAAAGTGGGTCGCACCTGGTTTTCTATTCCTGGGCCCTGAGCCACAAAGCTTCAAAGGGGGCAAGCTGAATCTCCTGGCCGGCGGGGTAGATACGCTCCTGACGCGAGAGGAGGTTAAGCATGGGCGCGGAGGGCGTGATGCCAGAGGGGCGGGGCGTCTCGGTCAGGTTGAAAACGCAGAGGACAGAATAAGAATCCTGTGCCACGCGCTGGTAGGCGAGGACGGCGGGGTCGCCCGTATCCACAAACTCCAGCGCGCCGGCGCGGAGGGCGGGCTGCTGCTGGCGCGTACGGACCAGGAAGCGCGTCCAGGACAGGAAAGAGTCGGGGTCGTTCTCCTGGGCCGCGACGTTGCGCTGCCGGTAGCCGTAGCCCTCACTATCGATCACCGGCTGGTAAGTGGCCGCGGCCGTCGAGAAGCCGGCGTTGGGGGCGTCAGACCACTGCATGGGCGTGCGGCAGCCGTGGCGGTCGTCGAGCCAGATGTTGTCGCCCATGCCGATCTCGTCGCCATAGTAGAGGATGGGCGCGCCGAGGATGGACAGGAAGAGCGCGTTGAGAGCCAGCCACCGCCGTGGATCGCCGTCCAACAGGGGCAGCAGGCGGCGGCGGATACCCAGGTTCAGCCGCATACGCGGCTCGGGGGCGTAGTGCTCCCACATCCACTGGCGCTCTTCCGGGGTGACCATCTCCAACGTCAGTTCATCGTGGTTGCGCAGGAAGGTCATCCACTGTGTGCCAGGCGGGATGGCAGGGGTACGGGCGAGGATGTCGACGATGGGCGTTTTGTCGCCGCGCTTGAGGGCCATGAAGAGGCGGGGCATGATGGGAAAGTGGAAGCAGATGTGGAACTCGTCGCCGTCGCCGAAGTAGGGCAGCAGGTCTTCGGGCCACTGGTTGGCTTCGGCGATAAGGACGCGGCCGGGATACTCGTCGTCGATGAGGCGGCGCACCCGCTTCAAGAAGGCGTGCGTCTCGGGCAGATTCTCGCAGTTCGTACCCTCGCGCTCGTAGAGATAGGGCACAGCGTCGGCCCGGAAGCCGTCGATACCCAGGTCGAGCCAGAAACGAATGATGCGAAACATCTCCTCGTGGACGGCCGGGTTGTCGTAGTTCAGGTCGGGCTGGTGGCTGAAGAAGCGATGCCAGAAGTACTGGCCGGCGACCTCGTCGTACGTCCAGTTAGAAGGCTCGATGTCCAGGAAGATGATGCGGGTTTCGCTGTACTTGTCGGGCGTGTCCGACCAGACGAAGTAATCGCGGTAGGGCGAGTGACGATCCTGGCGCGCGGCCTGAAACCACGGGTGCTGGTCGGAGCAGTGGTTCATGACCAGGTCTATCACCACCCGCAGACCCTTGGCGTGCGCGGCATCCAGAAAAGCCTTGAAGTCATCGAGCGTGCCGAAGTCAGGGTGGATGCCGGTGTAGTCGCTGATGTCGTAGCCGTCGTCGCGCAGCGGCGAGGGATACATGGGCTGGACCCAGATGCAGTCGACGCCGAGCGAACGGACGTAGTCGAGTTTGGTGATGGCGCCGCGAAAGTCGCCTATGCCGTCGCCGTTGGCATCAGCATAGGCGCGGATATTGAGTTCAAAAAAGACGGAGTCTTGATACCAGGTCATGGGAGTTGATAGGTGAGAGTTGATAGCTGTCAGTGGTCAGTGGTTAGCGATCAGACTACTGACCACCGACCACTGACAACTTAGCCCTTCACCGAGCCGGCCAGCAGGCCGCGCACGAAGAAGCGTTGCAGAGAGAAAAAGACGATCATGGGCAGGAGCATGGTCAGAAAGGCGCCGGCGGTGAGCAGGTGCCAGTCGTTGCCCCGCGAGCCGATGATGTCGGCCAGCCGCTGCGTGATGACCTTGGTCTCCGGGTTGCCGCCCAGGAAGATGAGGGCCACCAGGTAGTCGTTCCACACCCACAGGAACTGGAAGATGGCAAAGGACGCCAGGGCGGGCACGGAGAGCGGCAGGATGAGCCGGCGGAAGACGGTAAAGTGGGACGCGCCGTCGATGAAGGCTGATTCCAGCGTCTCGCGCGGCAGCGTGCTGACGTAGTTGAACAGCAGGTAGGTCGCCAGGGGCAGACCAAAGCCGGTGTGGGCCAGCCACATCGCCAGGAACGTGCCGTTCAGCTCCAGCCCGCGGAAGTCCCGCAGGATGGGGACGAGGGCCAGCTGCAGCGGCACGACCAGCAGGGCAACAACCATGATGAACAGCATTCGCCGGCCGGGGAAGCGCATCCAGGCAAACGCGTAGGCGGCAAAGGCGGCGACGAGGATGGGGATGACCGTGGCCGGCACGGCCACGGCGAGGCTGTTGAGGAACGCGCTCACGAAGTCGTCGCCGGGGATGACCTCGGTGGTCCCATCAGGTCGCTGATATTCGAACTCCTTGCCGCTGAGAACCTGGCTGTAGTTGGCGCCGGTGAAGTTCCAGTTGACCGTCCAGCGCCGTTCCTGAACTTCGATCCGGCCGAGGCGGCGGTTGCCGATCCAGGCGTAGTACCGGCCGTCAGGGGCGGTGAAGCCCTCGCGCAGTTCCTCGAAAGTCGTTTCGCCGCCGCCGACGGTCATGGGGCCGGTGGCGTCGAGGCCCATCTCGCGCGGATCCAGCGTCTCCACCGTGATGTAGGCGCGATGCGGAAAAATGTTCCACCAGCCCGAGGACTGGATGTCCTCGCGGGTGCGGAAGCTGGAGACGAACAGGCCCAGAGTGGGCACGGTCCAGAGGAGCACGAGGAGCAGCAGTCCGCCGTTGACCAGTAGACCACTAATGCGTTGTTGTCGGTGCAGGCTGCCCATGTTAGAACGCCTCCTGTTCGCGGAACTGCTTGAGGTTGTAGATCATCACCGGCACAATGGCGATGAGCAGCACGATGGCGATCGCCGAGCCGTAGCCGGAGTTGCGCGCCGTGAACGATTGTCGGTAGAACTGGGTGGCGATGACGTCGGTGCCGAACTGGCCGCCCGTCATTACCCACACCACGTCGAATATCTTCAGCGTGAAGATAACCACCGTGGTACTGACCGTGATGATAGTTCCCATGATGTAGGGAACCATGATGCGGAAGAAGATCTGGATCTCGCTGGCGCCGTCCACGCGACCGGCCTCCATGAGCTCGCCGGGGATGCCCTTGAGGGCAGCCGAGAAGAGCACCATGGCATAGCCGGTCTGGAGCCAGATGACGATGACGATGAGGAACAGGTTGTTCCAGGGTGAGATCGCCGTCCAGGCCGGAAACGGCTGCGGCTGCCCGCCGCCGGCGACGACGAGGGCGTTGAGCAGACCGATCTGCGGCGCGTCCACCGGCCGCACTTCGTAGATAAAGTTCCAGATGACCCCGGCTCCCACGAATGAGATGGCCATGGGCAGGAAGATGGCCGACTTGCCCAGCCGCTCGAAGCCGCTGCGGTCGGCCAGCACGGCGATGAGCAGACCAAACAAGACTGTCAGCGTCGCGCCGAAGACAATCCACATGATGTTGTTGCGGAACGCTTCGAGCATGAGCCGGTCAGTGAAGACGGCGACGTAGTTATTGAGGCCGACGAAGCGCTCGCCCAGAGCGGCAAAGCTGCCGCTGAGGTCGCCCCAGTTGAGCCAGCCGTCGGGCGGGCCGTCCCGGTTGAACAGGCTGATCCAAAACGTGCGCAGCACCGGCAGCGCCAGGAACCAGATGAGCATCGCCGCCGCCGGGCCGACGAACACGAACGGCTGCAGCCGTCCGCGCCACGGGTCGCCCATGCGCTCGACGATCCAGTTGAAAATCCAGTACAGGGCGGCCACGCCGCCCACGCCCCAGACGATGGCCACCAGGGCGATGAGCCATTTGGGCGCTGACCCCGCCCGCAGGAAGTTGAATCCCCAGTACATCACCAGGAAGGCGAGGACGAGGATGCCCACGGGTAGGGCGATGCGCAGGATGAGGGTCAGCAATCTGGCGCCGAAATTGCCCGGCTCGCCAGGGGGGGCCTGTTTGGCTTCGTATTGCATGGGCTACCTCCTTGAAGAAGTGGTTACTGGTAGGGGCGGGTTTGAAACCCGCCCCTACCACTAGTCACTGGTTACTCACTCCGTCGGCCAGGACGCGTCAATCTCCTCCAATACAGTCGGCAGATCGGCCGCGCCGCTGACGTAGTCGGTCATGCCCTTCCAGAAGGAGCCGCCGCCCACTTCGCCGGGCATGAGGTCCGAGGCGTCGAAGCGGAAGCTCGTCGCCGTGGCGACCAGCTCGGCAATGCCGCGCTCCAGGTCAACGCCATACATTTCCGGCGTGGCAGTCTGATGCGCCGCCAACGCGCCGCCCGTCTCCAGCCAGCCAGAGGCGGATTCGGGTAACGTGAAGTACTCCATCAAGGCGCGCACTTCGGGCCGGTCGTTGAACATGGCCATGATGTCGCCGGCGACGAGGAACGGACGGCCGTAAGCCTCGTCAATCGGCGGCAGGTAGAAGAAGGAGTAATCCTCGCCGGCCACACTCCCCTCGGGGAAGAAGCCGGTGATGAAGTTACCCTGCTTGTGCAGCCAGCAGCCAGGCGGATCCTCGAACATCGGGGCCGGGCTGTCGCCGAAGTTCGTCGAGACGATCGCGTTCGTGCCGCCGAAGACGTACTCTTCGTTGAACCAGATCTCGCTCCACGCCTCGATCGCCGCCGTCACCTCGGGCGACGAGAAGGGGAGATCGCCGGTTACCCAGGCGTCGTAGTTCTCCAGCGAGGTGGTGCGGAGCATGGTCTCTTCGGTCCAGTCCGTCGCCGGCCAGCCGGTGGCCGCGCCCGACTCGATGCCGATGCACCACGCCGGGTCGCCGTCATCGGCGATCAGTTGCGTCAACGCCAACAGGTCGTCCCACGTCTCCGGAATCTCATAGCCGGCGGCATCGAAGTCGTCCTTCGGATACCAGACGAGGCTCTTGCCGTTGAAACGATGCCAGACGCCAGCCGTGATGACCCCATCCGGCCCCTCGATCTGGCCCATGTCGAGCCAGCTTGGGTTGTACTGCTGCGTCAGCCATTCCTCGGGCATGAAGGTGGACACGTCCACGATCTTGCCCTGGCGCACAAACGTCGCCAGCAAGCCGGGCTGCGGGAAGTCGGCGATGTCAGGGGCGTCGCCGGCGTCCACGCGCACGCCGATCGAGCCCTCAAACTCCTTGCCGCCGATGTATTGCACGTCGATGCCGGTGGCCTCCTCAAAAGCGACCAACGACTGCTCGAACTTCACCGTGTCGGCGTCGGCGAACGGGCCGTCGACCGTGACGACCGTGCCGTCGAAGTCGCCGTTGTAGGCCTGCTCCAGGAAGCCGCCGGCGATCATGGCCATAGCGGCCGCCTCGCCCTCGCCTTCGGCTGCCGGCTCTTGCTCTTCCTGGGCCTGGCCCTCGACACCCTCCGGCCAGGAGGCGTCGATCTCCGGCAGAATCTCGTCCAGCGTGGCCGCGCCGCTGACGAAGTCAGTCATGCCCTTCCAGAAGGAGCCGCCGCCCACTTCGCCGGGCATCAAGTCCGACGCGTCAAAGCGGAAGCTTGTCGCCGTGGCGACCAACTCGGCAATGCCGCGCTCCAGGTCAACACCGTACATTTCCGGCGTGGCGGTCAGATGAGCCGCCAACGCCCCGCCCGTCTCCAGCCAGCCGCTCGCCGACTGCGGGACGGTGAAGTACTCCATCAAGGCGCGCACTTCGGGCCGGTCGTTGAACATGGCCATGATGTCGCCAGCGACGAGGAACGGACGGCCGTAGGCTTCATCGATGGGCGGCAGGTAGAAGAAGTCGTAGTCGACGCCCGCTTCCGACCCTTCGGGGAAGAAGCCGGTGATGAAGTTGCCCTGCTTGTGCAGCCAGCAGCCGGGCGGATCCTCGAACATCGGGGCCGGGCTGTCGCCGAAGTT
>NZ_JAYRVJ010000268.1:0-2359 GCF_041918635.1 Promineifilum sp. (SeqCode) | reverse complement strand
CGGCGGGATGGCCGGGTGGTTATAGCGCAGCAGGGTGTGGCCGTACGCCTTGTGGAGGTCGGCCTGCTCCAGGTTGGAAGTGGCGGGCAGGACGATGTCGGCGTAGTCGGCCGTGTCGGTCAGGAACAGCTCGTGGACGACCGTGAACAGGTCGTCGCGCATCAGCCCGGCGACGACCCGGCCGGCGTTGGGGGCGATGGCCGCCGGGTTGGAGCCGAAAACGTAGAGGCTCATGATGGGCGGGTCGGTCGCTTCGCCGGTCAGCGCCGCGCCCAGGCGGTTCATGTTGACCACGCGGCCGGGCGGCGGGCATTCGCGCCACTTGTTGACCGCCTCGCCGTCCCACTTCAGGTAGCCGCTAGTGCTGTAGGCCAGCCCGCCGCCGCGCACGCCGTACTGGCCGGTCAGGGCGGGCAGGGTCAGGATGGCGCGGACGGTCTGGCCGCCCATGCGGTTGCGTTGCAGGCCGTCGGCGATCTTGATCAGCCCCGGCTGGCGCGTGGCGTAGAGGCGGGCCAGCCGCCGCACGTCCTCGACCGGCAGCCCGGCGATCTCCGCCGCCCGCTCCGGGGGATACTCCCTGATGCGCTCCCGCAGTTCCGGCCAGCCGACGGTGTGGGCCGCCAGCCACGCCTCGTCGTGCAGCCCCTCACTGACGATGACGTGGGCCATGCCCAACGCCAGCGCGCCGTCGCTGCCCGGCCGCGGGGCGACGTGCCAGTCGGCGGTGCGGGCGGTGCGGGTGCGCTTGGGGTCGATGACGACGACGGTGCAGCCGCGCCGCTGGGCGTCTTTCAGGAAGGGCATGAAGTGGGGAGCGGTGGTGGCCGGGTTGTGGCCCCAGATAATAATAACCTGGCTGTAAGCGGTGTCGGCGTACGACACGGCCCAGCGCGCGCCGAGCGTGGCCTCGACGGCGTATTCGGCCGCCGCGCCGCAGATGGCCCGGTCGAGCTGGCTGGCCCCCAGGCGGTTCCAGAAGCGCCCGCTGCTGACGCCCATCTGCACCAGGCCGAGCGTGCCGCTGTAGCTATAAGGCAGGATGGCCTCGGCCCCATAGTCGGCGATGATGCGCCGCCAGCGGTCGCCGATCTCGCCGATGGCCTCGTCCCAGGAGAGGCGCGCCCACTGCCCCGCCCCCTTCGGCCCGACGCGGCGCAGCGGGTGCGTCAGCCGGTCGGGGTGGTAGACGTGCTCCAGGTAGGGGCGCACCTTGCCGCAGACCCAGCCGTCGGTGATGGGGTGGTCGGGGTCGCCGCGGAAGCCGATCGCCCGACCATCTACGACCTCCACGAGCGTCCCGCAAGCGTCGGGGCAGTCGTGGGGGCAGGTGGTGCGAACGAGGTGGGGGGTCATGGGGCAGTAAGAAGTGAGCAGTAAGCAGTATTCAGTGGGTCAGTATTCAGTCGATCAGTGGGATTATGCGGCAGAATGGGTGGGGCGTCAATTGGATGCGAGGATAGGATGCTGATGGACGCCTATAGACGCGGATGGAGCGCTGATTGGTGCCGGTTGGATATCTATACTCCTTGTTTCATGGTACCTATTGCTTATTGCCCCCCCCCCCACGTTTTCTTGTATAGTAGAATTAGTTTCAATTTTCAACCTTTTTGTTTGCGCGGTTCGCGCATGACCTTGCTCAAAGCTCGGTCAGAACCGAGCAAGGTGTTGTAGTTAAGGGCTGGGAGGCCATTATGTTCCACAGATTTCAGACCAGAAAGGTAATAGTGCTTGTCCTTGTGCTCGGTATAGGGCTGTTAGCGTATTTGGCTCTAAGCTTTGGAGCCCAAACAAGTTCTGCATCTACCCAGGCATACGTTTATGCGGATGGGTACTACGATGCTGCTGGCGGAGCCTACATATTTGGCGGCGCTCGCTCGGATATGTCGAGTGCGGTTCCTCAAGTTCGGGATGGCAGTACTGGGTTTTCAGCCATGCGGGTTGCAGTAGCTCACAAAACGCTGAGCGATCCTAACCCCGACTATGCTTTTGTGGAAACAGGTTGGGTCAAATATGGCAGTTCTTCCTCCAGGTGCGTATATGCCAGTTGGAGAACTACAGGTGGTCTTGACGGTTATTACCAGTATACATGCTTACCCAATGGTACAACTGGAGCCCGCGATTACAGGGTGGCAGTTAAGAATGACAATCAGACTCAATGGAGCTTCATTTTTGATGGCGTGGTTTTCCGTACAACTGCACCAGGTTTCACTCGAGGCGCGGAAGTAGGCTGTGGTGGGGAAGCCTCTAGTTCTGCCAACGCGATTGGTGTTTCGTCCTGTTACAGTGTGAAGTACAAGAACAACGCGCTAACCAGTTGGGTTCAGTTGCCAAGCCATCTGAAGCGTGTAACTGCTGG
>NZ_JAYRVJ010000267.1:0-3574 GCF_041918635.1 Promineifilum sp. (SeqCode) | reverse complement strand
GAAGTTACTGCCGCTGCCTGGTTCAATCGTATTCTTATTCGTCATCGCCGCGGCCGCGCCGTGGTTGTGGATTCGTCCGGCCTATCAACCGCCCGCCTACCCCGGCCCGCTGGCCGAAACACTCGGTGTGGTGTTGGGCGATGACATGCGCCTGGTGGGGTATGAGGTAGAATCCGGCGAACAGCGGCCGGGCGACACGGTGCGCGTCCGGCTGGAGTGGGAAGCGTTGCGGCCGATGGCCCGCGATTGGAGCGTCTTTGTGCACCTGAACGATCCCGTACTAGGCCGGCCCATCGCCCAGCGCGACATGTACACCGGCCAGGGGTTGCGCCCAACGAGCTTGCTGGAGCCGGGCGAGCGGCTGGTCAACGAGTACGTGCTGACCATCCCGCCGGCGGCTGTCGCGCCGGCTGAGCTGGAACTGGCCGTTGGGCTATATGACTATGCGACAGGGGAACGACCGCAGACTGCCGACGGCCGCGACGCGGTGATGTTGGCAACCATCCTCCTGCTGCCGCGCGAGGGAGCGTACCCGAACGCGACGTCGCTGTTCTTCGAGCACGGGCTGGAACTGGTCGGTTTTGCCGTCGCGCCGCGGCGCGTAGTTGCCGGGGAGAGCGTTGAAGTGGTCACCTATTGGCGGCCATCGCAGCGGCTGTTGGTCGACTACACCTTCTTCGCTCAAATCGTCGGCGCGGACACGACCCGCTACGCCGCCGCCGACGTCGCGCCGCCGCAGCCCACCACCACCTGGTCGCTGGGCCAGGTGTACGAGGTGCGCCTGCCGCTGGCCGTTGACGCCGCCACGCCGCCTGACGTGTATCCGCTCATCGTTGGCGTCTACACGCGGACAGCCGAGGGGGGCTTCGACCGGCTGCAACAGGTGACGCCCGACGGCCGGCTGACAGATGACTTTCTGACGTTGACGTTGGTGAGGGTGGAGGAGCCGTGATGACGACGGACGAAGGATCACGAACTGCGTCTGTTGACCGCAGGGGAGCAGGGGAGCGGGGGAGCGGGGGTGAAAGAGAGCGCGCCAATGGCGGTTCCTTCTCCCTCGCACCCCCGCTCCTCCGCTCCCCTGCGCTGAATCCCGCCACCTCGCCGCTCGCCCTCGGCTTGCTCATCGGCCTGACCGCGGCGGTCGCGGGGCTGGTGCTGGCCTTCGGCGGGCCGATTGCCGGGGCGGCCGTAGCGCTGGGCGGGCTGGGCACGGCGCTGGTGCTGCGCAACATCGAGGTCGGCTTCTTCGCCGTCATCGGCGTCGTCTGCCTGCTGCCCTTCGCCACCATCCCGGTGGATATCGGTCTGACGCCGACGTTCCTCGACTTCGCCCTGGGCGCGGTGGTCTTCGTCTGGCTGCTGGGCATCGTCACCGGCCGGCAGCGCGACCTGGTCGCCGGGCCGGTGGCCCTGCCGCTGATCCTGTTCATCATCGCCGCCGTCTTCGCCTTCATCTTCGGCCTGTCCAATGGGCCGCTGACGCCGACGCTGCTGCGCAAGTTCGCCGAGTTGCTGCTGAGCCTGGGCTTTGTCATCGTCGTCATCGACTACTGCCGGACGTGGCCGCGGCTGGAGCGGCTGGTCAAGGCGCTGCTGCTGGCCGGGGCGAGCGCGGCGGCGCTGGCCATCGGCCTGTGGCTGCTGCCCGATGCCACGGCCAACAGCGCGCTCAACGTCCTGACCCGCCTGGGCTACCCCGGCGGCTGGGTCATCCGCTACATCGAGGAGAACCCGGAACTGTCCGAGCGGGCCATCGGCACGGCCGTAGACCCCAACTCGCTGGGCGGGCTGCTGCTGATGCTCGGCGCGCTCATCGGGCCGCAGGTGGCGACCCGGCGGCCGATCTTCCCCCGCCTGCTGATCTGGGGCATGGCCGGGCTGATCGTCGTCGCGCTGGTGCTGACCTTCTCGCGCGGGGCGATGCTGGGGCTGGTGGCCGGGCTGGGTTTCGTGGCCGTGGCTCGCTACCGGCGGCTGCTGCCCTATCTGGCGCTGGGCGGGCTGCTGCTGCTCTTCCTGCCCATCACCCAGGGGTACATCGCCCGCTTCGTGGAGGGGTTCCAGGGGGCCGACCTGGCGACGCAGATGCGCTTCGGCGAGTACAAGGACGCGCTCATCCTCATCGGCCGCTACCCCCTCTTCGGCGTTGGGTTTGCCGGCGCGCCGGACGTGGACATCTATCTGGCCGTCGCCAACGTCTACTTCACCATCGCCGGGCGGATGGGGCTGTTCGGGCTGCTGGGTTTCTTCGCCATCATCGCTACCGTGTTCGGCTACGCCTTCCACCACCGCCGGGCGGCGCGGGCCGACGAACGGCGCGACGCGGTGTGGCTGGGGCTGCACGCCGCCCTCGTCGGCGCGCTGGTAGCCGGCGTGTTCGACCACTATCTGTTCAACATGGACTTCCACCACGCGGTGACGATCTTTTGGGTGGTGTTGGGGATGGCGGTGGCGGGAACTAGGTTAGTCGCCTGTAGCGCAGACTGTTAGTCTGCTCCGGGGCGGACGAATGGGACGTTGATGACGCGGATGGGGCGCGGATTTTCGCGGATAAGAAGGGCGATTAGGGTTAGACATGCGTGATATACTTGTCCGCGAGGTAAACCATGAGTACGAAAGAGCGCCTGTTGCAGGAAATTGAACAACTGGATGACGAGGAACTGGAGGCGTTGTTCGCGCTGGTTCAGCAGTTCCTGGCCGAAAAGGAACATAGCGCCGGTGATGACTTTCTACTGCGTTTAGGAGACATCCAGATCGATGGTCCCGAAGACTTCTCCGAGAATATTGACCTGTACCTAAGTGGAGAGAAGTCCATTGACGCCCATCTTCATTGATACGGCCTACATCATCGCAAGAGTCAACCGGCGCGACCAGTATCACGCGGAAGCGGAGACGCTGGCGCGTCGGTATTTTGGGCGGCAATTCGTGACCACCGAGGGTGTGCTGCTAGAGACCGGCAACGCACTTGCCCGCCACAATCGCGCCGCTGCGGTTTGGCTCATCGAGCAGTTTCTTGGATCGCCTAAGGTCGAGATTGTATACGTAACGCCTGACTTGTTTACGTCTGCGTTCGCTCTGTACAAGCAGATGGATGACAAGCAGTGGAGCTTGGTGGACTGCACGTCGTTTGTAGTCATGCGCGAGCGCGGCATTGCTCAAGCACTGACCTCGGATTACCATTTCACCCAAGCTGGCTTTCAGGCCTTGTTTGCCAAACCCCGCTAGCGTTGCCGGCGAATTGCTCACCTTCCTACGCGGTCTATAATGGGGCTGCGCTGTCGCCATGGGGCGATGGCGGGGAGGCGTAGATGGAACCGTTCTCGGCCGCTGTACTCACCGGTCTTACCACCGACCTGGCGAAACAGGTTGTCAACAATCTCAAGGGCACGCTCAAGAGCCAGATCGTGGGCACGCCCGCCGAACAGGCGGTGGAGCGCTGCCTCGGCGCGGGCCTGGTCGCGCTCGTTGCCCAGGCGACGGCCGCCGAACCCGAACAGGAAATCCTGCTCCACGACATCTTCAGCGAATTCTTCCACTACAAAGCTGTCCGGACGCAGATCGAGGGCCTCCT
>NZ_JAYRVJ010000266.1:0-3669 GCF_041918635.1 Promineifilum sp. (SeqCode) | reverse complement strand
GTCGCCGGCGAACTGCGCTCGACGATTGCCGGCGGGCTGGAGCGGTTTTGCTGGACGGCCGATAACCGTATCGGGCAAGGGGTGGAGGAGGGGGCGGCGTGGTCGGCCCAATGCTCGACGCCGCCCGATGGTTACTGGATTGCCTTCTCGCCCGACGGTCAGCGGCGCGCCTACATCCATGACACCACCGGATTAGAGCCGGCTGGCGTCCGGCAACTGGTGGTCGAGGATGCGACGGGCGGCGAGCTGTGGCGGCGCGACCTGCCGGACGACGTGTGGCCGCTGGGCTGGTCGCCTGATGGGGCCTACGTGTTGCTGGACGACACGGCCAACCATACGCCCATCTGGCGCTTGCCGGCCGACGGGACGGGGGAGTTGGAGGTTGTCGTAGAGGACGGCTACCTGGTTCAGGTCGTGGACGTGTGGCAGTAGCCGGCCGGAACGCGCTCTGTCAGCCGCCCAACGGGATCGCCACCGCCACCAGCAACACGCCCACCGCGACCACCAGCAGCCCCGTCTTCCACGAACTCATGCCGGTGTAGTTGCCCCACTGGTAGCCGGCGACGAACAGCATGATGAACGACACCACGTTGGACAGCCGGATCGCCAGCGCGTAATCGTTGCGGAAGATGAAGAGCGGCAGGAAGGAGGGGGCCACAGCCAGCAGCGCCACCAGCACCGAGGCCAGCGCCCCGGTGAAGTCCTCGCGCTTCAGGCCGATGGCGCGCGGTTGGCTGTCGTGCAGGTGATCGAGAATATCCTGATAGAGCGCCTGCCGCTGGCTGTCGCCGGTGATGGGTTCCAGGATGAAATCGAACTCGTCGGCTATAGTCTCAATCGCCTCCTGTTCCGTGTTGGCCGCCTGAATGTGCCAGAGGATGCGGTGGCGCTCGCTGCGCCCCAATATCTCGATTAGCGCGTACATGACGCCGTCGATGATCCCCCAGGCTACCGTCGCCCCCAGCGCGGCCAGCGTCAGGTCGCGAATGTGGGCGGCGGTGACGGGCTCGCCCGGGTTCATCATGAGGATGCGGAAGGCCAGCGTGAAAGTCAGCAGGATGAGGATGCTGAAGATGGCCTCGGCCAGCACGTCAATGGGATCGAGCAGGTGGCCCATGAAGCCTTCGCGCGGCTTTTGGCGTCGGGAGCGGGTGTGGTAGCGGGCGGACAAAGGTTACCTCGGTGTTAGGCGCAATTCAGCCTGTAATACTAGCATGCCTATCCGCGTAAACAAAGCATGCGAACGTCGTTCGTAGTCAGGCAATTTATTGCCGCTCTCCTCGTAGCACAGCCATCCCTGGCTGCCTTAGGCCCTGCAGCCAGGAATGGCTGCGCTACGAACGCGAAGAACGGCAATGAATTGCCTGACTACAAACGGGCAATTCCGGTCTAAGCGATTACAATTAGAGAGCGATAGGACGAACATTGGTTGAGGAGGGAAGCCGCATGACAGGCTCGACAGACGTACCGGCGAGTTCGCCAAGCAACCTTTTCATCTCCACCGGCCACCTGCCGCCCGTCGAGACGGTGCAGGAGCTGGTGGACAAGGCGCATGCCCGCTTCAAAGACGTAGACGAGGGGCGCAACTCCACCGTCTATCCGGCCCTGGCCCGCGCGCCGCGCGACCTGTTCGGCGTGTGCGTGGCCGGCGTCGAGGGCGACCTGCACGCCGCGGGCGACGCCGACTACGAATTCACCATCATGAGCGTCTCCAAGCCGTTCACGTTTGGCCTCATCTGCCAGGCCCTCGGCGCGGAGGAGGCGCGGGCCAAGCTCGGCGTGAACGCCACCGGCTTACCCTTTAACTCGATCATGGCGATTGAGCTAGATCCCGACCGCCTGACCAACCCGATGGTCAACTCGGGGGCCATCGCCGCCGTCAGCCTGGTTCCGGGGGCGACGGCCGCGGCCAAGTGGCGCTTCATCCAGGAAGGACTATCGCGCTTCGCCGGCCGGGAGTTGGCGCTGAACGACGAGGTGTACGTCTCTGCCTCGCTCACCAACCATCGCAACCGGGCCATCGCCCGCATCATGTACGACTACGGGCGACTGTACTTCGATCCCATCGAGGCGACGGACATCTACACCCAGCAGTGCTCGCTCAACGTGACGGCCAAAGACCTGGCCGTCATGGCTGCCACGCTGGCCAACGGCGGCGTCAACCCGCTGACGCTGGAGCCGGTGATTGACCCCGCTCACTGTCGGCGGGTGCTGGCGGTGATGACGACGGCCGGCATGTACGAGACGACGGGCGATTGGGAATTCGACGTGGGGCTGCCGGCCAAAAGCGGCATCAGCGGCGGGCTGATCACCGTCTCGCCCGGCAAGGGCGGCATGGCCAGCTTCGCGCCGCCCCTTGACGCCGCCGGTAACAGCGTCAAGGGGCAGCTGGTCGCCCGCTACCTGTCGGAGCGATTGGGGATGAACCTGTTCGCCTCAGCGCCTGCGCCGCTGTGAGGCCCGACCGGCGACAGCTTGCCGGCGTTTGTCGCGGGAACTGGGCGCTTTGGCCGGCTCTTCGGGTGGGGCGGGCGCGTTTTCCGGCAAGTAGTCCGGCAGGCCCAGCGACGGGAAGATCGCCAGCAGCGACAGCGCGCCCAGGATCAGGAACGACGCCCGGAGCGCGCGCAGGCGGGCCGTTTCGTTGATGGCTATCGCCTGGGCTATCTGTTCGTCCGTGGCTGTGGTCTGCGCCATCACCTCATCCAACTGATCGTTGGAGATGAAGTTGATGTTGTCCAGATTGACCTGCCGCCGCAGCGAGCCGGGCAGGTTGGACTGGTTGACGGCGGTGGTGATGAACAGGCTAAGCAGGCCGACAGCCACCACCCCGGCGAAGGCCGTGCCCAACGCGGTCGAGAGGTTATTGGCCACGCCGCGCAACGCGCCCACGTCGCCGGCCAACTCCTTGGGGGCCGAGGTCACCATCACGTTGAACAACAGCGTCAGTAGCGATCCCTCGCCCAGGCCGAGTATCAGCAGACCGATGATGACCATCGCCGTGCCCCAGTTGTTGCCAACCACGAACGACAGCAGGGTCAGGCCGCCGGCGACCAGGGCGAAGGCGACGATGGCGATCCGCCGCGGCGTCAGCCGGTCATAGAGGCGGACAATGAGGATCGCCGACGCGGCGATGGCCAGGGTGTAAGGGATGACGGCGACGGCGGTTTGCATCGACGTGCGGCCCTGCACGATCTGGATAAAGAGCGGGATCAGGAAGTTGACCGCCGGGCCGAGCGCGCCGATGATGAGCAGGCAGACGATGGTCGCGCGCTCCTGGGGTGAATCGAGCACCTCCAGCGACAGCAGCGGTTGCCGGCCCACTTCCACGATCAGGTGCGACCAGGCGAAGAACGCCTGGAACAGCAGCAGGCCGAAGACCACGAACAGCAGCGCCGGCGAGAGGCCAACGATGTTGAACGGCGCGCCGCTGCTGGCCAGCACAATGCCCCACGAATTGAGGTTGTTGAAGCCAAAGCTGATCAGGATGACGGCGATGGCCGACAGGGCCACGCCGACGGCATCGATCTTGACACCGCTCTGTCGCGGCACGGGCTTCAGCCGGAAGCTGAGCAGGAAGACGATGATGGACACGAAGCTCAGCAGGCCGAACGAGTAGCGCCAACTCAGGTAGGTTCCCAGGAAGCCGGCCACGAAAAAAGCCAGCGC
>NZ_JAYRVJ010000265.1:0-5009 GCF_041918635.1 Promineifilum sp. (SeqCode) | reverse complement strand
TTGGCGTAGACCCCGACCCGGCCAACAACGCGCGCACCATCGCCTGGTCGAAAGAGTATTGGCGCAAGCTGCACCCCCTTTCCTCGGGTGGGGCCTACGTCAACATGATGATGGATGAGGGTCAGGAGCGGGTGATGGCTTCCTATCGCGACAACTACCCCCGTCTGGCGCAGATCAAAGCGAAATACGATCCGCAGAACCTGTTTCGCGTTAACCAGAATATCAGACCGGCCTGATCTGGCGTTGATCAGGAAGGGACGAAAAAGTGATAGCGGGCTACCTTTCGGCGGCCCGCTATTTTGTTGCGTGGCAAATTGCTATTGATCCCGCGCTCGCCGGCCGCTATAATAGTATTTGTCGTATTTATCCGATTCATTGGATCATTCATCGTGCGCCTCGAAAAGCTCGACTCCGACTTCCTGCGCTACCTCATCCAGCACCACATCAACCCCGGCGATCGGTTGCCGTCGCTCAACGAGATCGGGGATGACATGGGCGTCAGTGTGGGCAAACTCCGCGAGGAACTGGCCGTGGCGCGCGGCATGGGGTTTGTATCGGTGCGCCCGCGTGTCGGTATCCAACGCGAGTGTTTTGACTTCAGCGAGGCGGTCTTGCCGGCCATGCTTTTCGGCCTGGCGACGGGCGAGGCCGACTTTGCCCAGATCAGCCGGCTGCGGCGCACCATCGAGACGGGCTTTTGGGATGAAGCGGTCGTGCTGCTAACCGGGGAGGACAAGGCCCGGCTGCGCGAACTGGTGACGAGCGCGTGGGCCAAGCTGCGCGGCGATCCGATCCACATCCCCAACGCCGAGCACCGCGAACTGCACCTGACCATTTTCGGCCGGCTGGACAACCCGTTTGTCCGCGGCCTTCTTGTCGCCTATTGGGATGCCTATGATGCCAGTGAATTGACCCGCTTCGTTCGCTACCAGTATTGGGTGGATGTGTGGAACTACCACGAGCAGATCGTCGACGCCCTATGCGTGAACGACTTCGCGCGCGGGCGCGACTTGTTGAACCGGCACTTTGCGCTGCTGCCAACGCAGCCGCTAACGGCCGCGGATTAAGAAAGAGCATCCACAGATTACACAGATTTGCCTGTATGAAGCTTGTTGAACTGGCGCAAATCGTGCCGATCCTTCTAAGAAATCTGTGTAATCTGTGGATGCTTCTTCCATATCAAAGGGGATGACATCGATGAGCCTGAAAGAAGAACTGGAGATGGAGCAGGTGCGGCACCTGGATTTGAGCCGCTACTGCATGGTCGAGAGCGGGACGAGCGTCCGCGAGACGTTGGGCCGCATGCGCGCCGAGGCGGGCCGCTCCGCCCTGGTTATTCGCGACGGCGGCCTGTTGGGCATTTTCACCGAGCGGGACGTGCTGAACCGCGTGGCCGGCGCGCCGGAGACGCTGGACGGGCCGGTGGACGCGGTGATGACGCGCGGGCCGATCACGGTCTCGCCCGACACCTCGGCCGCCAGCGCCCTGTGGCTGATGGACGACCACCACTTCCGCAACCTGCCCGTCGTGGACGACGATGGGCGCATCCTGGGCGACATGACCTACGGGGCCATTATCCAGTATTTGGCCGCCCGCTACCCGGTCGAGGTACTCAACCGCCCGGCCCGGCCGGAGCAGTATCCGAGCAAGGCGGAGGGCGGAGATTAAGAAAGTGATCAGTAGTCAGTGATCAGTGGTCAGTATGCCTTTACTGACCACTGATCACTGACCACTGAAAACCGACCACTGAAAACCATGAACGAGCCAGAATACATCATCGAAGAACGAGACTCGGTCGTCATCCGTTTTGCCGGGGACTCCGGCGACGGGATGCAGCTGACCGGCACGCAATTCACCAACACGTCGGCCGTCTTCGGCAACGACGTCAGCACCATGCCCGACTTCCCGGCCGAAATTCGCGCCCCGGCCGGCACGCTGGCTGGCGTCAGCGGCTTCCAGGTCAACTTCTCCAACCGCGACATCCTGACCCCCGGCGACGCGGCGCAAATCCTCGTCGCCATGAACCCGGCGGCGCTGAAGGCCAGCCTGCCCGACGTGGAGGCGCACGGCACGATCATCGCCAACACCGACGCCTTCACCCAGGCCAACCTGCGCAAGGCCGGCTACGACGCCAACCCGCTGCGCGACGGCTCGTTGGGCGAGTACCAGGTCATCGAAGCGCCGCTGACCACGCTCAACCGCGAGGCGCTGAAGGACATTCAGGGACTGTCGTCCAAGGACAAAGACCGCTCGCAGAACTTCTTCGCCCTGGGATTGGCCTTCTGGATGTTCGACCGGCCGCTCGACGTGACCATCGAGTGGATTCACAAGAAGTTCGCCAAGTCGCCGGCGCTGCTGGAGGCCAACGTCCGCTCGCTGGAAACGGGCTACCACTTCGGCGACACGAGCCGCATCTTCCAGCACCGCTATCGCGTCCGGCCGGCGGCGCTGGCCCCGGGAACCTATCGCAAGGTGACGGGCAATACGGCGCTGGCCCTGGGCTTCGTCACGGCGGCGCAGAAGATGGGTAAGCCGCTGTTCTACGGCACGTACCCCATCACTCCGGCCAGCGACATCCTGCACGCCCTGGCCCCGCTGCGCAACTTCGACGTGCGCACTTTCCAGGCCGAGGACGAGATCGCGGCCATGGGCTCGGTCATCGGCGCGGCCTTCGGCGGCGCGCTGGCCGTCACCGGAACCAGCGGCCCCGGCATCGCTCTGAAGAGCGAGGGCATGAACCTGGCCGTGGCGCTGGAGTTGCCGATGATCATCGTCAACGTCCAGCGCGGCGGCCCCAGCACCGGCCTGCCCACCAAGGTGGAGCAGTCCGACCTGTTGCAGGCGCTCTTCGGCCGCAATGGCGAAAGTCCCATCGCCGTCATCGCCCCGCTCAGCCCGTCCGACTGCTTCGACGTGGCCCTGGAAGCGTGCCGGCTGGCGGTGCGGGCCATGACGCCGGTGATGATCCTGTCCGACGGCTTCCTGGCTAATAGCTCGGAGCCGTGGCAGATCCCCAACTCGGCCGACATCGCGCCCATCGAGTACTACCATCCGGCCGGTCTGGCCGGCGCGCCGGTGAATGGCGACGGCGCTTTTCTGCCCTATTACCGCGACCCGGAGACGCTGGCCCGCCCCTGGGCCATCCCCGGCACGGCCGGCCTGGAGCACCGCATCGGCGGCCTGAGCAAAGCGCCGGAGACGGGCAACGTTTCCTATAACCCGCTGCACCACGAGCGCATGGTGCGCGAGCGGGCGGAGAAGATCGCCCGGCTGGCCGAGGTCATCCCGCCGCAAGAGGTCTTTGGGCCGGAGGAAGGGGAGTTACTGGTGATCGGTTGGGGCGGCACGTATGGCGCGATCCGCTCGGCCGTGGCCGCGGCGCGGCGGCGGGGCCTGTCCGTGGCCCATGCCCACCTGCGCTACCTCAACCCCTTCCCGGCTAACCTGCGCGACGTGCTGAGCCGCTACCGGCAGGTCGTCGTGCCGGAATTGAACAGTGGGCAACTGGCCTTCCTGCTGCGCGGCCGCTACGCGCTCAACATCCAGTCCTTCCCGAAGATTCACGGCCGGCCGTTCACCATCAGCGAGATCACGAGCAAGATCGAAGAAGTTGTTAGTTGATAGTTGAGAGTTGAGAGCCTTAACCATCGAAGCTGAGCACTCTTAACTATCAACTATTAACTGTCAATTATCAACTGAATGCTATGACAACCGCAACCATACCCCTCCAACAACCCACCCTGACCCGGCAGGACTTCGCGTCCGACCAGACTGTGCGCTGGTGTCCCGGCTGCGGCGACTACGCCATCCTGGCGACGATGCAGAAGGTGCTGCCCGACCTGGGCATCCCGCGCGAGGACATCGTGTTCATCTCCGGCATCGGCTGCTCCAGCCGCTTTCCGTATTACATGAACACCTATGGCATCCACAGCATCCACGGTCGCGCGCCGACACTGGCGACCGGACTGGCGATCACCAACCCGGAGCTGTCGGTCTGGGTCATCACCGGCGACGGCGACGGGCTGTCCATCGGCGGCAACCACTTGCTGCACGCGCTGCGCCGCAACGTCAACCTGAACATCATCCTGTTCAACAACCGCATCTACGGCCTGACCAAGGGGCAGTATTCGCCCACGTCGCGGCTGGGGGCCAAGACGAAGTCGTCGCCGATGGGCACGATCGAGCACCCCATCAACCCGATTGGCCTGGCGCTGGCGGCCGAGGCGTCGTTTGTGGCCCGCTCGCTGGACGCGCACACGCAACACCTGGGCCAGGTGCTCCACCAGGCGGCGACCCATCACGGCTCGTCGTTCGTCGAGGTCTATCAGAACTGCGTCATCTTCAACCCGACCGAATGGGAAGGGCTGGACGACCGGCGCACGCGCGACGACAACATCCTCTACCTGGAGGACGGGCAGCCGATGGTCTTCGGCAAGAACCGCGACCGGGGCATCCGCCTGAACGGCTTCACGCCGGAGATCGTCATGCTGGGCGACGGCGTCAGCGAGGCCGACCTGGTGGTTCATGACGCCGCCTCGACCGAGTTGGGCTACATCCTGAGCAGCATGCAGTACCCGACGCCGATGGGCGTCTTCCGGCAGGTAGCCGACCGGCCGACCTACACCGACGGGCTGATGGCCCAGATCGACGAGGCGCGGGCCAAGCGCGGCGTGGGCAACCTGGACGAGCTATACCGCGCCGCCGACTTGTGGACGGTGGTGCCCCAAGAGCCGACCGACCCGATCGAAGTCCATATCGCCGGCCGGATGTCGGCCGAACTGGACGATGAGTACGTGGATCGGCTGGCTTTCGGCGAGCCGGGCAAGACCGTCGTGCAAGACCGGCTGATCGAGGACACGCTGGCCGCACTGGGGGCGCACGCGCCGGTCGAGGTGGACGCCCACACGTCGCTGGCCAAGGCCATCCGCCAGATGAACGTCCACAACATCGGTTGCGTAATGGTGACCGACGATGATGACCGGCTGGTGGGCATCTTCACCGAGCGGGAC
>NZ_JAYRVJ010000264.1:0-2787 GCF_041918635.1 Promineifilum sp. (SeqCode) | reverse complement strand
GCCTGCCAACCGGACTGCGCGGCCACCTCGACGAAGACGCCAATGTAGGCCCCCACGTCCAGCAGCGCCCGCCCCTCGGCCGGGCCGGTGAAGCGCTCCAGGTGGCGCAGGTGGTGACGAAAGGTCAGTTCGCGCCCCTGCCGCTCCTCGACGTAGGTTTCATCCTCGACGGCGGTGTAGGCGTCCAGCACCACATCCACCGGCCAGCGCGGGTTGGCGTAGACCAGGCCGCAGTGGCGGCACTGGACGATCTGGGCGTGGTGGCCGTAGCCGGCGTGGGTGCAGCGGAAGGCTTCGACGCGCGGCGCGTCGGCCTCTGTGGTGGCTGGGAAGCGCACGCGGTAGTCGTCCCGGCCGCACAGATTACAGTTAACTTTGATCATTACTGATGATGGGTGACACGGCGACGGCCGGCCGGCGCGGCTCTCCGCCGCCCAGCCGGCGCAGGAAGAGGCGGAAGACCGTGTATTGGGCTTTGAAGATCTCCTGGCGGGAGATTTTCGTCTTCCCCTTGCGGCGATCCTCAAAGATGATGGGGACTTCGCCGATCTGCCAGCCGCGCCGCTGGCACAGGAAGAGCATTTCGACCAGGAAGGAGTAGCCGCTGGAAAAGACCTGGTCCAGCGGAATGGAGAGCAACACCTCGCGCCGGTAGAGGCGGAAGCCGGCCGTGGCGTCGCGGGCCTTCAGGCCGAGCAGCGTGCGGGCCACCAGGTTGGCCCCCCGGCTGAGCAGGATGCGCCGCCGGCTGCAGTTGCGCGTGCCGCCGCCGCGCACGTAGCGCGAGCCGATGACGACGTGCGTGGCGCGACTCATGGCGATCATGTCGGGGATGTAGCGCGGGTTGTGGGAGAAGTCGGCGTCCATCGTCAGGACGCGCTCGGCTCCCAGATCGCGGATCGCCGCCTTGAAGCCGGCGATGTAAGCCGTGCCCAGCCCCAGCTTGGCCGGCCGGTGCACGACGTAGACCCGGCCGGGGTGTTGCGCGGCCCAGCGGTCGGCGATGTCCCCCGTGCCGTCGGGCGAGTTGTCATCGACCACAATCGCGCCGATGCCCACCGGCAGCGCCAGCAGTTGGGCCAGTAGATCATCCAGGTTGTCGGCTTCGTTATACGTCGGGACGATGACGAAGGTGTCGATTGCCATCAGCAGTTGCTCCGTAGCGGTTGATTGTAGCCTAGAGGGGGGAGGGGGCAAGGGGAGCGGGGGAGCGGAGGAGCAGGGGGGCGGGGGAGAAATCAGACTCCGCCTCCCCAGATGCGGATAGTAGCTGGTGGCAGGTGGCAAGCGAGAAGCCCCCCTGCTCCCCCGCCTCCCCGCTCCCCTGCGCTAATTCCCGATCCCAATTACAATAGGCCCCATGCGCATCGGCATCCTATCTCGCAACCCCGCCCTGTACAGCACGCGGCGGCTGGCCCAGGTGGCCCGGGAGCGCGGCCACCAGGCGCAGGTGATCGACACCACGTCGGTGGCCGTCCACCTGGGCCGGCAGGGCGCGCCGCCGGGCGAAACGCACCTTCTCACCGAAGGCATTCCCGGACTGGCGAACACCTCCCCCCTGCCGGCGCTGGACGCCATCATCCCGCGCATCGGCACGTCGGTCACGTTCTACGGGCTGGCGGTGGTGCGCCAGTTCGAGGCGGCCGGGCTGATCACGACCGCCTCGTCGCAGGCCATCGCCCGCTCGCGCGACAAGCTCCAGAGCCTGCAACTGATGGCCCAGGCGCGCCTGCCCATCCCGCGCACAGCGGTCATCGCCCGGCCGGAGGCGCTCTATGCCGCGGTGGATGCGGTGGGCGGGCTGCCGGCGGTGGTCAAGCTGATCCATGGCACGCAGGGGCGCGGCGTGCTGCTGGCGCACTATCTGGCGACCGTCGCCGCCGTCCTGCAGCGGGCGGAGGAGTTGAACCGCCAGGCCATTATCCAGGAGTTCATCGCCGAGGCGGCCGGCCGCGATCTGCGGGTCATCGTCGTCGGCCACCGCTGGGTGGCGGCCATGGAGCGGCGCGCGCCGCAGGGAGAGTTTCGCGCCAATCTGCACCAGGGCGGCACGGCCGTGCCCGTGGAGCTAGACGCGGCGACGGCGGCGCTGGCGGTGCGGGCGGCGCGAGCGCATGGGCTGGCCGTGGCCGGGGTAGACCTGATCCCCTCCAGGCGCGGGCCGCTGCTGCTGGAGGTCAACTCCTCGCCGGGGCTGGAGGGCATCGAGGCGACGACGGGGGTAGACGTGGCCGGGGCGATTGTGCGCTACGTCGAAGAGGCCGCCCGCCGCAGGTAGGGGCTAGGGGCTAGGGGTTAGGGAAGAGCGTTCTTCCCTAGTCCCTAGTCCCTAGCCCCTATTCCCTAGCCCCTATCCCCTAATGAATCACTTGCCTGGCTACCCGCGCCCCCTTCTTCTCGGCGATATTGGCGACGGTCAGCTTGCTGGCCCCGCGCTCGCCCGTCTCCAGCAAGTGGCAGGCGGCGAAGTGGCCTCCGCCATAATCCTTGAAGGGTGGTTCTTGCTGAGAGCACAGGTCGAAGGCCAGCGGGCAACGGGTGTGGAACCGGCAGCCGGAGGGCGGGTTGAGCGGGCTGGGTACGTCCCCTTCCAGCAGAATGCGCTGCCGCTTCAGCGTTGGGTCGGGCACGGGGATGGCCGACATGAGCGCCTGGGTGTAGGGATGCAGCGGGTCGCTGTAGAGCAGGTCGCGCGGGGCCATCTCCACCATCTTGCCCAGGTACATGACGCCGACGCGCTCGCTGAAGTGCTCCACCACGCTCAGGTTGTGGGCGATGAACAGGTAG
>NZ_JAYRVJ010000263.1:0-2191 GCF_041918635.1 Promineifilum sp. (SeqCode) | reverse complement strand
GCGGGACGCATCTCACGACGCCGGTCGAGGCGGTGGCCTGGCTGGTGGCCGTGCAGTCGCAGGACTACACCGGCGCGAAACTGGGGCTGGGGCTGCGCCTGCGGGGTGTGGGCGACGCCGACATGGATCGGGCCTTCGACGCGGGGGCCATCCTGCGCACCCACGTGCTGCGGCCGACGTGGCACTTCGTCGCGCCGGACGACATCCGCTGGCTGCTGGCGCTGACCGGGCCGCGCGTTCATCAGGTCAACAGCGGCATGTACCGCCAGCTGGAACTGGACGATCCCACCCTGTCGCGGTGCGCCGCGCTCATGACGCGCGAACTGGCCGGCGGCCGGCCGCTGACGCGCCACGAGTTGAAGGCGGCGCTGGAGCGGGAGGGCATCTCCGTCGCCGGCGGACGCGACCGGAGCGGCCAGCGCCTCGCCTACATCGTCATGTGGGCCGAACTGGAGGGGATCCTTGGCAGCGGCCCGCGGCGCGGCAAGCAATTTACCTACATGTTGCTGGATGAGCGCGCCCCGCAGGCCCGGACGCTGGCCCGCGACGAGGCGCTGGCCGAACTGGCCGGCCGCTACTTCCGCAGCCGCGGCCCGGCCACTGCGCACGACCTGGTGAAGTGGTCGGGGTTGACGGTGAGCGATGCGCGGTTGGGGCTGGAGGCGGTCAAGGATGGCCTGAGCCGGGAGGTGGTGGACGGGCAGGAGGTCTGGTTTCCGCCGGCAACGCCTGTCCGCGATGAATCGCCAACCGCCTATTTGCTCTCTATTTACGACGAGTATTTCTCCAGCTACAAAAGCAGCCGCGCGATTGTCACGGCTGAGGACGCGGCCCAGCTCATGACGATGGGCAACGCCCTGACCCATATCATCGTGCTTGATGGGCGGATCGCGGGGACGTGGCGGCGGACGTTCTCCAAGGGTGCGGTCGGCATCGAACTAAACCCGTTCCGGCAGTTGACAGAAGGGGAACGGGCGGCTATCGCCAGGGCCGCTGAGCGGTGTGGAGAGTTCTTTGGCTTGGCAGTAGAATTGAGTTAGCTCAATCAGTCAGGAGGAAAATAGCCATGCCAGCCAGTAGCGATGAGTTCTCCCCGCCCGGTCGCTTGGTGGGCATTGGCGGCCACCGGCTTCACGTCCACGTTGCCGGCGAAGCCGGGCCGCCGGTGGTATTCGAGGCAGCCGGACTGGACTTCAGCCCAACCTGGGCGCTTGTGCAACCGGGCGTGGCCGCCGCCTACCGCGCGCGTTCCGTCTTCGATACGTCGCGCATTGAGACCATGATGGCCGAGCTAGAAGGGTTAGACGCTTCACAAGATGAGGTGCGCGCCGTTCGCCCAGCTGGTCTGGACGACATACCGCTGGTGGCCTTGAGTCACGGCCAGCCGCAGTCGATTCCAGGGATGCCCGACGAGGTGAATCAAGCGTATGAAACGGCCTGGCAGGAAATGCAGGGCGAACTGGCGGCGCTATCAACGCGCGGCCGCCACCAGGTCGTGGAAGGTAGCGGGCATGCTATTCATCACGATCGGCCGGATGTGGTTGTGGCGGCTATTCGGGAAGTAGTCAAGGCAATCAACGAGAAAACAAGGCGTCCGGCTTAATCCACTACAGGTCTCAATCGCTGATGTCGGTCACAAAAGCCAACCCGTTCAGTGTGACTATGAATTGATTAAGTACATCCCGACCGACGATGATTTCATTAATCCCTTCGCGCCCAACGACCTCTAGAAGGGGCGTCGTAAGGTCGCCGATTTATATGCGTACGGCATAGACAGAAACACCGTAGCGCACCCCGGCGAGGTCTCGCACCCACCGCCTGTCAGTCTGGCGAGCGCCAATGGAGCGCAGAATCGCCAGTGGCAGTTGTGTGGCATCGGAGCCGGAGTCAATCAGCCCTGTAACTGTCTGCCCACGAGCGGGATCTTGCCCAACTACCCGCATTTCCAGAACCGGAAAGGCCGGCATATACTGTCGGCTGTACTCGAAGGACACGTTCATTGCGGCAGTTCGGCCCAGCGGATTGAGCGATGGTCGTAAACAATTTCCGCCTTATCCTGGATCGGGCGAATGAGGACAAACTCATCAGGGTGCAGCTTATCGATCCGTTCCAGTAGGGCCTCGAACGCGGAATCATGATCGATAAGCTGCCCCTGATAGACGGCTACATACTCGCCGGCATATTCTTCACG
>NZ_JAYRVJ010000262.1:0-2277 GCF_041918635.1 Promineifilum sp. (SeqCode) | reverse complement strand
GCGCCCCATACTCAATAACAGCAAAACCACGAGAAAGAGCAGCTGCCAACGCCAGCGATAACCGGGAAGCCATGTGCGCATCGTTTGGTCATCCATGATGAGATGTCCTCGATTATAGCCCATCACAGGCTGACTTCTATCTGGGTTGCTTATGGCGCGCAATCCCCGCGCGTGGTGTACGCGACGCCATCCACCTGAATCCATACCCCAACGGCCAGTTGATACCACAAACTGCCGTCCCGCATCGTGACGACCTGAATCGCTTCGGCGTCGTCGGGCGTCTCATCGCCGACCGAGCCAGGCTCGGTGTCGGGGTTCAGGTAGGCGGGTACGGCGGCGGTTGTCGTCAGGTGGCACTGGCCGGGGTCGAAGGCGCGGGCGCTGGCGGCTTCGGGGGCGACGAGTTCGGGGGCGCTGGCGCGGCCGTCGCTACAGGCGGCCAGGAGCAGAAACAAGGATAGGCAGAGGAATAAGTATAGATAGCGCATCATTGACTCCATGCAGGCTACAACGTAGGCCATAACGTATGTTATACCTTCGGCGCTGACTTGCCCATTCGGCGGTCACCTGCCTATACTTAAGGCCGTGAACCGCGCTTGCTGCAACGCTCGCTCATCAAGGAGCATGACGCCGTGCCGCTAGACACCGGCTGTCTCGATTCGCTGCTCGCGCTCGTCCAACGCCAATACCCTGGTTGGGAAAACTTCAGCCACACGCCCTTCGCCCAAGACGAGATCGCGTACAAGCGCCAGTCGGCCGCCCGAGCGCAGGAGGCATTGGGCCGCGACGCCCTGGCGGCCCTGCTCAATGCGCGACTACGAGGGACGAACACTTGCCTGACGTCGACACGTTAGCCCCGCCTTTCGACGCCATCTTTGGTGAACAGGCGACAGCCGAATGGGCCTTCGACCTCTTCGCCATGACGGTCAAGCGCCTCGGCGGCTGGGCGGACGATCCGCGCTTCGCCCTGACGTTGCCCCACGGTCGGACAATGATGCGGCTCAATCTGGGCAACTGGATGGTGATGGACGTTTCCGCCCGGACGGGCGTTCTTCATCTGACGGCGCTCGTCGAGCCGATGGAACGAGCGTATCCTTTCCGGCGCGGCGAGCCGTTCGCGCGCGTCGACGAGGCGATGGCCGTCTTCGCCATCCCGCTGGAGACGGCCCGCGCGTGGCCGGAAGAGTTGCACCGCATCTACGAGGAGAGCATGCTCGCCATCGCCGAGCGATTCGGCCGCTACCGAGGGACGCCCCACCGGCGCGCCCATCAGGCCGAGCTATTTCGAGCGCTCTTTGACGAGAGCGAGCGGGCGCGTCTCTTCGTCGCCGGCCTACCGGAAGGCGACCGGGAGAAGCGCGAACGGCCTGAGCCGCCCCCGCCCGACACCCGCACCCCTGCTCTCCGCGAACCCTCCCCGCAATGGGCGGTGGCCGGCCAGCAACCTCCGGAAGCTTATGGACGCGACGATTTTCTCCGCGAGACATACCTGACCGAGCAAACCGCCGATGAACTGCACGATCTCCTCCTGGAGAAGCGGCAAATCATCCTCTACGGCCCGCCGGGCACGGGCAAGACCCACGTCGCCCGCCACCTGGGCCGCTGGCTGACCGGCTTGGCCAACCCGCCACTGGAACGGCTGACCGTCATCCAGTTCCATCCGGCTTACAGCTACGAGGAGTTCATCGAAGGGATTCGACCGGAGAGTTATCAGCGGGGCGGTCGCCACTACGTGGACTATCCGCCGCGCCCAGGCGTCTTCGTCCGCTTCTGCCGCGCCGCGGAGCACAGGGCCGAGGCGTGCGTCTTCATCATCGATGAGATCAATCGCGGTAACATTCCGCGCATCTTTGGCGAGTTGATGCTGCTGCTGGAATACCGCGACGAAGCGGTGCCGTTGCCCTTTTCCGGCGGCCTCTTTCGCATCCCACCCAACGTCTACCTGATCGGCACGATGAACACCGCCGACCGCTCCATCGCCCTGGTCGATTTCGCCCTGCGCCGCCGCTTCCACTTCGTCCGCTTCCCGGCCGATCCCGACCTCTTCGACCGTTGGCTGGCCCGTCATCCGTCGTCTCTACCTTATCTCGGCGCGCTCTACCGCCGCCTGGCGACGGAAGCCGTAGACGATCCCGCCTACGCTATCGGCCCCAGCGCGTTCATGCGCGACCTGGACGAGGCGGGGCTGGCTCGTGTGTGGCGACGCAGTATCATGCCCTATCTGGAGGAGTACTACGCTGATCAGCCGGCCAGGGCGCAGCGGTGGGCTTGGGATGG
>NZ_JAYRVJ010000261.1:0-6699 GCF_041918635.1 Promineifilum sp. (SeqCode) | reverse complement strand
GTCACTGGGCGGCCTGTCCGCCTTCGACATCGCCAGGAACCATCCGGGTTGCTTTGAGGCCGTCGGCGTCATGTCCGGCAGCCTGTGGTGGCATGCCGCGGAGGACGAGACGCGCATCGACCCCGGCCGGCGCATCGCCCATACACTCGTGCGCCGCGCGCACAGGCCGCCGCCGTTGCGCTTCTGGTTCCAGGCCGGCACGCGCGACGAGGTGTGTGACCGCGACGGCAACGGCGTGATCGACGCGATTCAGGATACGCTGGAGCTGATGGACGAACTGCGCGCCATTGGCCTCCACCCCGACGATCTGGCCTATGTCGAGGTGGCGGGCGGGCGACATGACTACGAGACGTGGGCCCGTGTCCTGCCTGACTTTCTGATGTGGGCCTTCACTCCTGGGCGGGACTGGCGAACAGAAAGACGGGCCCTCTCCCTAACCCTCTCCCGAAGGGCGAGGGAACCATAGAGCTTTATTCCTGGGCAGGACCGGCGAACAGAAAGACGGGCCCTCTCCCTAACCCTCTCCCGAAGGGCGAGGGAACCATAGAGCTTTACTCCTGGGAAGGACCGGCGAACAGAAAGACCGTCGTCCGGTGCTCGCCTGCCTCGGTAATGACCCACACACGGTGTTCGCGCACCGTGTAGGCCGAGGCGATGGCGTCCAGGCCGGTCAGGGTGTTGACCTTGTTGGCCGGGCCGGGGGCCGGCGGATGCACCGCGTCCACAAGCATCTCGTCGGTCACGTCAAGCTCGTAGAACTCGCCGTACTCGCCATAGTCGCCCGTGGCGTGCCGCTCCAGCAGGCCGCGGATCTCCTCGTTGGTCAGGCGCTGCGTGACGCCCGTAGTCACGAGCACCTGGCCGAAGTCGATGAGCCGGCCGGTGGCGGCGAAGGGCATGGCTTCATTGGGCACGCCCGTCGTCTCCGACAGGCGAAAGAACCCTACGTCGCCGTGATAGCCCAGGTCAGCGTAAGGGATGAACTGGCCGTCGAACTCCACGCCGATCTCGTCCTCAACAATGCGCGGCCGGGGCAGTTCCATCCGTTCGCGCTTGCGATGGTAGTACTGTTGCCGCACTTCGTCGGCGACCAGACGGATGATATGCGGCTTCTCAGCCATGTGACGTTCTCCACAGGCGGCCGGGTTGCTACTGCACCGCCATGCTCCCCATTGTAAGCGAGAACGGGCGCGAGTGGTGTATTTTCTACGTCACTTTCACAGATCGCGCCGGGAAAAGCTCCACAAGGCGAAGAGGATGAGGCCGGTCAAATAGAGGAGGGCATAGACAACCATCAGGCTGCTAGGCTCAGTGATGGCCGCGAACGGCCCCAACTCGAACGGGTTGCTATTACCGCTCGGCTGGAAGTAAGCCACGGCCTTCTTCCAGAGGGCGTCGGCGGGCATGATGAGGCTGCTGACGATGCCGACGTTGACGGCGGCCTGATTGCGGATCAGTGCGCCCACCTGCTCCAACAGGCCGCCCAGAAAGGCCAGACCGAACAGCATGAAGGTCAGCACACCGTTGGCGATCGTCGAGAGGCGCGTGCCGCCGGCGATGCTCACCGTCAGGACGAGCAACGCCGCCAGGGCCATCAGCAGCACGCCTTGGCCGATGTTGTCCATGTAAAAGCCGGAGCGCAGGTAGACAATGAGCATCAGCCCACTGACGAGCAAGGCCAGATAGGCCAGCACCAGCGCGGCGAAGCCCAGCCACTTGCCGACCACAACCTGCCAGCGCGGGATGGGCTTGGTGACGATCGCGTCGATGGTGTGTGACTCGATCTCGCCAGAGAGCGTCGTCACCGACACCAGCACGGCCACGACGTTGACCAGCAGGTTGACCGCATACAAGCCGGCCGTCAGAAGAAAGACGGAGACAAAACTGGTCTGATCCTCCATGGTCGGTTGGCGCTCGAGGTCGAGCTGAATGTAGTGGAAGGCGATGCCGAAGACAAGCAGAAAGGCGACGCCCATGAACAGCGCCACCCAGAGCAGTCGCCGCCGTTGGGCCTCGCGGATGGTCAGCCGGGCAATGATGAAAATCGGCATGGTCTACTCGTCCGACTCCTCGCCGACAACCTGCAGGAAGCGGTCCTCCAACGACAGGTGGGTTGGCGTTAACTCATAGAGGCTGTGGCCGTTTTGAACGACCCAGTGGGCCAGCGCGGGCAGTTGGGCTTCGTCGCCCAGCGTCAGGCGAATGCGGCCATCGCCCGGTTCCAGCGCCACCTGGCGGCCGAATTGCGCCAGCCCCGCCAGCAGCTCCGGCGTCGGCTGGCCGACGCGCACCACCACCTGCATCGCCTCTTGCTCGAACTCCTTGAGCGATGACGTCTGGAGAACACGACCGCCGCGGATGAAGGCGACGCGGTCGCACGTCTTCTCGACTTCACTCAGAAAATGGGAGTTCAGGAACACCGCCATGCCGCGCTGGCGCAGGTCGTTGATGATGTCGCGGACAAGGCGACGGCCGATCGGGTCGAGGCCAGAAGTCGGCTCATCTAGGAAGACGAGGGCCGGGTCGTTCAGCAGTGCCTGGGCGAGGCCGACGCGTTGGAGCATACCCTTAGAGAACGCGCCGAGCTTTGTCGACGCGCGTTCCTCCAGGCCGACCAGCTTAAGCAGGCGCGGAACGGCCGCGCCCCGCGCCGCCCGATCCATGCCGTATAGCTCGCCGTGGAGGCTCAGGAACTCATCGGCGCGCAGCCATTCGTGGAAGCGGAAATGCTCCGGCAGGTAGCCGATCTTGGCCCGCGCCGCCCGGTCGCCCAGCGGCCGGCCGAGCAGTGTGGCGCTGCCCTCCGTCGGCGCCGTCAGGCCAAGCAGCATCTTAATCGAGGTGGTCTTGCCCGCGCCGTTTGGCCCCAGGAAGCCGAAGACCTCACCCCCGCGGACGTTCATGGTTAGGTCGGCGACAGCCACCTTGGGGCCGAACTCTTTCCTCAGGCCGTGCGTGTCAATAACAAGATCAGACATATATACAGGAATAATCCGCAGATTGCCGCTGAAGACAGCGGTAATCTGCGGATCGATACTCGGCGACGCTTCGAGAATCGTAACTTACCGCACTGTATTCGCCTGCGCCAACAATTCGTCGACGCTCAGCCGGCCGGCCCGCATCATGTAGACCATCCCGTCCTGCTGCCAGACAACAGCCGCCTCGGCCTCAGGATCAAACGGCTCCAGGACCACACCGGTAACGCCGTTCACGTTCGCCTCGCGGTAGGTTCCCAGGTCTTGCGGGACGGGCAGCAGCAGCGTGCTCGTCCAGTCGATGCTCTGCGCGATCCGGCGCGCCTCGGCCGGCTCCGTGCCCAACACTTGCAGGAGCGCCTCGCCCAACACGGTGGGATCGACGTCGGCGGGATAGTTTACGTCCGGGATGGGCGACTGGATCAGCACGACGCCGGTGTCATAGAGTTGCCCAATGCTATCGTACACAGTCACGTCCACCCGCGCCCCGTCGAGGCTATCGGGCAGGAGCAGCGGGTCGGCCCCGGCTGCCTCGACGATGGCCCGCGCCCCGGCCAGGTTGACGATGAGGTGGCCCGCGCCGCCGTCCATCACGTAAGTCCGGATCAGTTCGGCGCGGTTCAGTGTCTTCGGGGCAAAGCCGGCCGTGGTTGCCGCCGCTTCGGGAGAGTCCACTACTTGCGGCTCACCAAGCTCCTGGGTGACGACGAACTCACCCGGCTCCAGCCCCTCTTCGCCCAGCCGCTCCAGCAGCGCCAGTTGTTGTGGCGAGACGGAGATGGGCGCGAACTTCTGCACGCGGAACAGACCCAAAAAGTCGTTGGCCGCGGCGCGCACCGATGGGAAGGCTACCAACGCGGCGACGATCAGAACCAGGGTAAGACCCACTGTTACCAAACGACGAGTAGACATAATAAAGAGACTCCTTTGTATCTGGCCGCCCGGTGGCGGCGCGATTTGTTGCTTTAGCCGGGCCAGCGCCACAGCGGGTGGCCGCGGCGCTTCGGCCTCATGGGGCGCGAGCGAGGACAACTGGTCCAGCGCCTCTTGTACTTCCCGCGGCTCAGCCATCTCTCAGCTCCTTGGGGGCGCCGGCGCCCGCGCCGGCCACCTCATCATACACCTTGCGAAAAGAGGCCGCCGCCCGCGCCAGCAGCGTCCCCACCGACCCAGGCGCGACGCCACAGATGGCGGCGCACTCCGCATAGCTGAAATCCATCTGGCGCAGCACCAGGAGTTGCGCCTGTTGCTGCGGCAGACGGGCCAGCGCCACGCGCACAGCCGCCCGCTCCTCGCGCCGCACGAGCGCCTCCTGAGCCAGATCGGCGTTCGTCGGCTCAGGCAGCAGATGAACGTCGCGCTGCCATCGCCGCTTGCGCCCGCGTAGCGCGTTATAACCCAGGTTCATCGCCACCCGGTAGAGCCAGGCGGAGACGTTTTCCTCGCCGCCGCGCCGCCGCCCTCGCGCATGAGCGTGCAGCTTGATGAACGTCTCCTGTGTCAAGTCCTCCGCCTCGGCCCGCTCTCCCACCAACCGGAAGAGCAGTCCATAGACCCGGTCATAATGCCGGTAGAATAGCGCGTCAAACGAAGCGGCATCCCCACGGCCCAGCCGGTTAAGCAGGGTACTGTCGCTCAGAGCGGCATCGCTCAGAGCGTCGTCGAGGGCGCTCATGTCGCGCTCCGCTTGCGCTTCTTCATCCGATCTACTAAACACCGCCGCGCCTCGATTTGTGACAGGGTGACGTGACATTGGGTGATGGGAAGATATGACTTTCTATACATGACAGCCACCCCCAGAGTCGTGTAGGCTCTAGAGTAAGGTTTAGAAAAACGATACATGGCATATACCCAGATAGCGCGCGCCTGGCGCACAATCTAGAGGCCGACTGTAGCTGATACAACCTGTCAAGGAGTGTCGCAGCGCTGTCATAACCTACCAAGTCGGGCCATCGTTAGGCTTGGAGATGCCGTGGGAGTGCGCTATCCTTGGCTATGCCGCTTGAGCGCCGCTGAAGGCCCACCCTGGCGACAGTCCTGTGTTCAGTTCAACACCCGAGGGCACGTCAAGTCGAGCATCCACTCAATCAGCACCCACCACTTTAGAGGAGCACCCATGGCCACCTTGCGCGATCTCCATCAACTCGGCCAGTCCACCTGGCTCAACTACCTGCGCAACAGCTTCATCCGGTCGGGCGAACTGGCCGAACGCATGAAGATCGGTGTGCAGGGCGTCACGGCTAACGCCCAGGCCTACGAACGGGCCGTCACCGGCAGCAGCGACTACGACGAGGGCATCCGCCGGGCGACGGCCGCCGGCAAACCGCCTCGCCGCATCTACGAAGCGCTCATGGTGGACGACATCCAGCGCGCCGCCGACGCGCTGCACCCTGTCTTCGAGGAAAGCAACCGGCTCGACGGCTTCGTCAGCTTCGAACTGGAGCCAGCCCTGCTCCACGAGGTGCGGGCCACGATGGCCGAGGTGCGCCACCTGTCGCACCAGATCGACCGCTACAACGTCATGGTCGAGATACCGGCCACACCGGTGGGCATCGAGGCCATCCGCGGGCTGGTGGCCGACGGCGTCTCAATCAATGCCACCCACCTCTTCTCAGTCGCCGACTATGAGCGCGTGGCCGCGGCCTACCTGGCCGGGCTGGAGGAGTACATCAGCAGCCATAGCGTCTGGCGCACAACGCCGACGGCCGTAGCCTCTTTCTCGGTTAGTCCCATCGATGAAGCCGCCGACGCCTGGTTGGACAGAGCGGGCCGGCCCGACTTGAAAGGCAAGACGGCCATCGCCCTGGCTAAAGTGCTCTACAGCCGCTATCACCGCTTGTTCAGCGGCCCGACCTGGGACAAATTGGCGGCGCGGCGCGGCCGGCCCTTGCGCCCCAAGTGGACGCGCACCACACCACGTGACTTTGCTTACCCCGAGACGTATTATGTCAATGCGCTCGCCGGCGCGGACACGGTAATGACTTTCTCGCCGTCCACGCTCAATGCCTTTCTGCACAATGGGGGAGTGGTGACGGCCACCCTCGAAGAAGGGCTGGACGCGGCCGAAGCGCATCTGGCCGTGGTGCGGGCGTTGGGACTTGACCTCGACGCCCTCGCAGCGCGGCTCCAGGCGGAGCACTTGGAAGCCTCGGAACACCGTTTCCAAACGTTGGTGGGGGCGATCATCCAGCGGCGGAGCGACCTCGACGCCCACTGGCAGCCCATCGCCACTCAACTGGGCGATCTGCAATCGCTGGTCAACGATGGGCTGGACGCGCTCTGCCACCGGCGCGTCGTCTGCCGCATCTGGGCGCACGACCACACGGTGTGGCGGCCCCAGCCGACAGAGATTACCAACCGCCTCGGTTGGCTGCACATCATGGACGCGCTGGCCGACAAGGTTGACCGGCTGGATAGCTTCACCACCAGTCTGGTAGCTGAGGGGTATTCCCACGCCCTGTTGCTGGGCATGGGCGGCTCCAGTCTGGCCCCCGAACTGTTCCAGAAAACGCTGGGCAAGCCCTCTCGCCCGGCCAACGCCCCCTTCCCCTACCTGGAACTGGCCGTGCTCGACACGACCGACGCCGACGCCGTCCGCGCCGCCGAGGCGAGCCTCGATCTAAGCAAGACGCTCGTCATCGTCGCCACCAAGTCGGGCGGAACCGTGGAAACGCTGTCCGGCTTCAAGTACTTCTACAACCGCCTTCTCGAACAGGTAGGGCCG
>NZ_JAYRVJ010000260.1:0-2844 GCF_041918635.1 Promineifilum sp. (SeqCode) | reverse complement strand
TTGCGGGTCGGTCATCACTGTGAACAGCAAATCGCGCGGCGCGTCAAACATGCGGGTGATAACGAGCTCCTGCTTGCCCGGCTCTGCGATCACGGTTAACTTAGACATGGTTCTTTCTCCTTGAGCGTTAAGGACGCCAAGAACGCAAATAGATTTTCTTTGCGTTCCTGGCGATCTTTGCGTGAGCCTCTTTCTCTTAATCTGCGCAATCTGCGGATTACCCTTCTTCCCCGGCCAGGTACGCTTCCAGCCGGTCGAGCGTCTCGTTCATCCCCTCGACCGCGCCCATCGCCAGCACCGTATCGCGCTCTTCGACCGTGGCGAACAAGCTACGGCTGACGACCTTCGTCTTGCCCTCATGCTCGAAGAACTCCACCGCGATCACCATCTGCGGCAGCGCCGGGTTCACGTTGCCCTCGGCGTCGGAGAAGGCATCGACGTAGACCAATCGCTCCGGCGGAACGATCTCGCGGTAAGTCGCCTTACCCCAGGACTCTTCGCCTTCAGGGCCGCGCATGCAGTAGTGCCATTCGCCGCCCGGCCGCAGGTCTACCGTGCAGACCGGCAGCGTCCAGCCCTTCGACCCCCACCAGTGGGCGAGGTGCTCCGGCTCCGTCCAGGCCTTGAAGACCAGTTCGCGCGGCGCGTTGAAGACGCGCTCCATGACCAGTTCCCGCTCGGAAACGTCCGTCGTCGCTTCATTCACCTGATTCATCACCTTTCTCCTTCTGTTGTAATTCGGCCAAGTAGTCGTCGAGGCGGTCGAAGCTCTCGCTCCAGAAGCGCTCGAACTCGCTCACCCAGGTGTGGATGGGTTTGAGCGCCGCGCTGTTCAGCCGGTACAGCCGTTGTTGCCCATGGTCGCGCACGCTGACGAGGCCGACCTCTTTGAGGACGCGCAGGTGCTTGGAGGCTTGCGGCTGGCGGATGCCGAGTGACCGCGCGATGTCGTTGACCGACAGCTCGCCCTGGGCGAGCAGGTTGAGGATGCGGCGGCGCTGCGGTTCCGCGACGGCGTTGAAGACATCGGAGGTGGTTGCCGAGCGTGCCATATAGATATTATATTCCTATATGGGAATATGTCAAGGGGGAAGATAGAGGCTAGGTTCTAGGGGCTAGGGGACGAACGCTCATTCCTAGAACGTTTGCAGCAAAGGGTAAATTCAGTTCATCACGAGACTGGGGGAAGACGTTCTTCCCTAGCCCCTAACCCCTAGAACCTAGCCCCTAACAAAGCGATCTCGACCTCGCAGTGCGGCTCGAATTGGCTCTTGAGCCAGCGGAGGGCCTGGGCGCGGTCGGGGGTGGGGCCGGTGGTGGCCAGGATTTGCTCGCAGAAGGCGGCGATGTCCTGGACGATGCGCTCGCAGCGGTAGTAGGTCAGGGCCGCCGGATCGACGGCCGTCGCCCCATAGCCGCGGTAGAACCAGTCGCGCTCCTCCGGCTGGTTCCGGCCGAGGTTGCCCGCGCCTACGAACATCAGGTCGCGCTCCTTCGGCGCGAGGAGGGCCGTGTCCCAATCCACCACGTACAGCGTCCCGTCCTGACCGATCAGGACGTTGCCGTTGTGGATATCGGCGTGGCACAGCACCCATTCCCTCGTCATATCCCCAACAAAATCTGCGTAATCTGCGAAATCTGCGGATGATTTCTTCGATCCATGTGCCAATTGCTCCGCGGTTTCGACCAATTCGCGCACGGTATCGGCGTTGGCCCGCAAGAACGCAGCCAACTCGGCGGCGATAGGGTCATCATACGTTTCACCGACTAGCGCCATGTAGCCCCTGACCTGCTCGCGCCACTGTGGCGAGAAGGACTCACGCGGCAGAGCGCGCCGCAGGTCGGCGGGCAGGGGGGCGGCGTGGATGCGTTGCAGTGTCGCGCCCAGTTCGACCCACTGGCGCTCCGACAGCGTGACCTCGTACCCGTCCGCGCCGGCCACGAATGGATAGAGCGTCACGGTGAACGGTTCCAGCGCCGTCCACAGCCCACCGCCGGCAGCGCGCAGCGGTGGGATGATGTGTTCGACGCCCTGTTCGGCCAGGAAGGCGGGGATGCGCACGCTCAGTTCGTCCAGTGGGCCGCGCCGGAGTTTCAGGAAGTAGGCGCGGCCGTCGTCCGCCGCGGCGCGGTAGACGGCTGAGTTCACGTCCGCGCCGAGGGGCAGGAAGTCGAGTTGGGCGGCGCGCAGGCCGTAGGTGTCGTGGAGGTGGGCGATGAGGTGGGCAGTGGGGATGCCGGGTGGTTCTAGCATGAAGAGGAAGAGATCCGCAGATTTCGCAGATTACGAGAATGCGTCGCGGTGTTCGACGTGATGCTCGTAAGAACCTTGCAGTACGTCAAGGAGAGCGTGGCCGTTCAGCCACGGGTATTTCGCGGCGTCCTGCAGGTCGCTTTCGGGCAGCGCCTCGGCCAGTTGCAGGAGGCGGAGAAAGCCGGTGCGCCATGCCTCGTGGACGCGCAGCCAGGGCTGTTGGCGGTAGGTCTCGTGGATGGTGGCGTTGAACTGTTCGAGGTCTTCTTCCGCGTCCGGGTCCGGCCCCGTCACCCAGTCGGGCATGATCGGCTCCTGTCCGCGCCGGGCCGCTTCGAGGCGGGCGATGGAGAGCTGCTGCCAGGCGTGCAGGTGGCCCAGGACATCCTTGATAGAGAGACCAGATGATTGACGGGCGGTGAGTTCGGTTTCGGTGAGGACGGCGAGGTGGGTTTGCCAGTAGTTGAATTCATCGGTCAGCAGCGCAAGTGTTTGTTGTTTATCGCTCATAGACGACTCCTCAGACCTTACTCTGGTTCAGCCAGGAAGTTTAGCACTTCTCGTAAAAAAAGGTCGGGCGCGGTGTACAT
>NZ_JAYRVJ010000259.1:0-6119 GCF_041918635.1 Promineifilum sp. (SeqCode) | reverse complement strand
GACCTTCTATGACGGCCAGGGCATGATGGTGCGGGCCGATAGCGGCATCGAGACGCTGGAAGACCTGGACGGCGGCACCATCTGTGTCCAGTCGGGCACGACGACAGAGAAGAACCTGGCCGACGTTTTCCGCGCCCGCGGTATCGACTTCACGCCGGTCGTTTTCGACGGCGCCGACCCGACGCGCGAGGCGTATGAACAGGGGCAGTGTGACGGCTTCACGACCGACAAGTCGGGTCTGGCCTCGCAGCTCATCCTGCTGTCCGACCCGGCGGCCCACGTCATCCTCGACGAGACCATGTCCAAGGAGCCGCTGGCTCCGGCCGTGCGCCACGGCGACGACAACTGGTTCGACATCGTCAAGTGGACGGTCTTCTGCACCATCAACGCCGAGGAGTTGGGCATCGCCTCCGACAACGTGGATAGCTTCCTGGGCGGCGAAGACCCGGTTATCCAGAACCTGTTGGGCGAGACGGGCGATCTGGGCCTGGCGATGAGCCTGAACGCCGACTTCTGCTACCAGATCATCAGCCAGGTGGGCAACTACGGCGAGATCTATAACCGGAACCTGGGGCCGGACACGCCGTTCAACATCCCGCGCGGCCTGAACGAGATATATACCAACGGCGGGTTGCACTACTCGCCGCCGTTCCGTTAAACCGGTATCGCCCTGTCGCCGGGCGCGTCCCACGTGGCGGCCGCGCCCGGCGACATCGCAATAGCCGCCCGGCGGCGCACTCGATTCGGTGCGTCGCCGGGCTACTGAAGCCGGAGGCGATTGACATGACAGACCTCGCGCCGCGAACGCTTGGGCCGGCGTCCACGCCCTTCTGGCGGGACATCCGGGTGCTGGGCGTGCTGGCCCAGATCGTCTTTCTCGTGGTGGTCATCAGCGGCTTGACCTGGTTCGCCCGCAACGTGGCCGGCAACCTCGCGCGCCTGGGCGAGAGCCAGTTCCTCTGCCGCGACGGGTCGAGCAGCCTGCGTTGCGCCTTCGACTTCTTGCGGCTCGACGCCCAGTTCGCCATCGCCGAGACGGCCATCCCCTACGACCCCAGCGACTCCTACGCCCGCGCTCTGCTGGTCGGGGCGCTCAACACGATCAAGGTTGGCGCGCTGGGCATCGTGCTGGCGACGCTGCTGGGGACTTTCGCCGGCATCGCGCGCCTGTCATCCAACTGGCTCATCAGCACCGTGGCCCGCTGGTACGTGGACATCATCCGCAACACGCCGCTCCTGTTGCAGCTCTTCTTCCTGTTCTTCGGCGTCATCCTGCTCTTTCCGCCCATCCGGCAGGCGGCGCAACTGTTCGGCCTGCCCGTCTACCTGAGCCAGCGCGGCATCGATATGCCGGGGCTGGCTTTCCTGCCGTCGTTCCGGACGTGGCTGCTGTTTATTGGGCTTGGGCTGCTGCTGGCAGCGGCGGTCTGGGTCTGGCTGGGGCGGCGGGAGCAGCGCCTCGGCCGTTCGACCAACCGCCCCATCTGGACGCTGCTGGCGCTGCTACTGCTGGCCGCGCCGGGCTGGTTTGTCGCCACCGCGCGGGGGGCGCGCAACCAGGGGTTCATTATGCTGGAGGCGTCCGGCGTGACGAGCTTTGACGATCTGGGGCCGCTGGTGGCGGCGCGGCTGGGGTTAGACGATCTGGCCGAGCTTGAGGCGGCCGTGGCCGACGGCCGGCTGACTGAGGACGCGGCGGAGGACGCCGCGCTGGTAGTCTGCGCCGTGCAGGGCGAGGCGGCCGAGATGAACCTGGCGGCGCTGCTGCGCCGGGCCAACATCCCCTACGAGATGGAGCGCGCCGACGACATCGAGGAGGCGGCCCGCGCCTATGCCGATGGCGATTGCGAGCTGCTGGTCGCGCCGCGGGCGACGCTGACGACGGGTATCCCCCAGGGCGCAGGCATCCCGCCGACGCCCATCCGGCCCCTGCCGGAGACGCCGGTGCGGCTGGACGTCCCGCGCATCGAGGGGCTGAACTTCGTCGGCGGCCTGAAGCTGTCGCCCAACTTCGCGGCGCTGCTCATCGGGCTGGTCATCTACACCGGCGCGTTCATCGCCGAGATCGTGCGCGCCGGCATTCAGTCCGTGCCTAAGGGGCAGACGGAGGCGGCGCGCGCGCTGGGGCTGTCGGATGCGCAGCGGCTGCGGCTGGTCATCCTGCCCCAGGCGTTGCGGGTCATCATCCCGCCGCTAACCAGCCAATACCTGAATCTGGTGAAGAACTCCAGCCTGGCTATCGCCGTCGGCTTTCCCGATCTATGGTCGACGGCCTATACAACGTTGAACCAGTCGGGCCGGCCCATCCAGATTTTCGCGCTGGTGATGGGGACGTATTTGTCGTTTAGCCTGCTCATTTCGTTCTTCCTGAACTGGTATAACCGGCGGATCGCTTTGGTGGAGAGATAGAAGAAGAAAGAATCCACAGATTTCGCAGATTACGCAGATTTTAAGAGGCGCGTGTGAGTCTTGTGGCCGGCATGGATGGTTTCTTTATAAGATGACTACGCTCTATCATAACTTGCAACAGTTGTTTCGCCGGGGTGGCGGGGGGCACTTTACGTGGGGGCACTTCCTGCGGGAGCATATATTCGCCAACGTGTGGCTCTTCCTGTGGCTACTGCTGTTGGCCTACATCACCGGCCGGGTCGTCGCCGGCCAACTGGCCGACGCGCCCGTGACGACGGCCATCATCCTGATCGCCTGGGCCGTCTCCGTCGCCGCCACCGCGACCGGCAACATGATGCGCCGCCACACGCCGGCCACGTTCTGGCTCAGCCGCAACCTGTATAGTTCCATCACCAACATCCTGGTGACGCTGCTGATCGTCTTGCTATTGGTGGGGGCAGTGCGCGGCTTCGTCGGCTGGGCGGTGGTGCGGGCCAGCTTCACCACCGACCCGGAGGCGGCGGCCGAGCGGTTGGGGCAGTGGGAGGAGCCGGGTGCGAACTGGGGCGCGGTCATCGACAACTTCCGCAACCTGATGGTCTTTCGCTTCCCGCGTGAGGAGGATTGGCGGTTGTGGGCGCTCATCGGTTGGAACGTGGCCCTGCTCATCCCCAGCGCCTACGTCTACAGCCGGGAAGTGTTTCGCCGCTCCCGGTTGCGACGGGTGCTGACCGTCCTGTGGCTGCTCACTCCCTTTCTGGCCTTTGTCCTGCTGCGCGGCGTCGGCGAGGGCGGGCTGCTGCCGCGGCTTAACCCCGACATCGCCTGGGGCGGGTTGATGCTGACGCTCATCATCGCCGTCTTCGGCATTGTGGCCTCGTTCCCGTTGGGGGTGCTGCTGGCGCTGGGGCGGCGCAGCCAGATCAGGGGCGTGCCAGCCTGGCTGACCTGGACGGCTGCCGGCCTGCTGACCGGCTACTTGCTGGTCAGCAGCACGCTGCCCAGCCTGCGCCAGCCGGCCACCCTGGTGCAGCGCGTTCTCTCGTTCTGGCCGTTGCTCATCCTGTTGGGCGCGTTCCTGTTCCAACGCTACTTCCGCGGCAACGTCGTGTCCCTGCTGAGCACGGTCTACATCGAGACGGTGCGCGGCGTGCCGCTGATCACCATCCTGTTCATGTCCATCATCATCTTTCCCATCTTTCTGCCGCCGGGAACGGAGATTTTGGGGACGTGGCGGGTACTGGCCGCGGTGACGCTCTTCGCCGCCGCCTATCTGGCCGAGAACGTGCGCGGCGGCTTGCAGTCCATCCCCAAGGGGCAATACGAGGCGGCCGACGCGCTGGGCTTCAGCGCGGCGCGCAAGTACCGGCTCATCATCCTGCCTCAGGCGTTGCGCGCGGTCATTCCGGCTATCGTCGGGCAGTTTATCGGGCTGTTCAAGGATACGACGCTGGTGGCGATTGTCGCGCTCATCGAGCTGTTGGGCGTAGCGAACCTGATTTCGGCGCAGCCCGACTGGCTGGGCGTGCGCCGCGAGCCGTACGTGTTCGCCGCCCTCATCTATTTCATCGGCAGTTTCAGCATGGCGGTCTATAGCCGGCGGCTGGAGCGGCGGCTCGGCGTCGGGGAAAGATGAAGGAGAGAAAGAATCCGCAGATTACGCAGATTAAGAGACTCCCGCAAAGCTCGCAAAGTGCGCCAAGAACGCAAAGAAGAAAGAGATAGCTTTTGGCGCTCTTGGCGTCCTTTGCGCTCTTGGCGTGAGCTTCTTAATCTGCGTAATCTGCGGATCATTTCTTCAGATTCAGGAGTATCAGTATGACGACAGCGGCGGGTTCGCGGACAGAGGAGATCATCATCTGCCGGGACGTGCACAAGTGGTATGGCGACTTCCAGGCGCTGCGCGGCGTCAGCCTGACGGTGAAGCGGGGCGAGGTGATCGTCATCATCGGCCCGTCCGGCTCTGGCAAGTCGACGTTCATCCGCACCATCAACCGGCTGGAGGAGCACCAGGAGGGGGAGATCATCGTCGATGGCATCACCCTCAGCCACGACATCCGCAACATCGCCGAGGTGCGGCGCGAGGTGGGCATGGTCTTCCAGCAGTTTAACCTGTTCCCGCACCTGACGGTGCTGGAGAACATCATGCTGGCCCCCATCCACGTGCGCAAGTGGCCGCGCGAGCGGGCCGAGGAGCGCGCCCTGCACTGGCTCAACCGCGTGGGCATCCCGGAGCAAGCCAACAAGTATCCCGGCCAGTTGTCGGGCGGCCAGCAGCAGCGCGTAGCCATTGCCCGCACGCTGTGCATGGAGCCGCTCGTCCTAATGTTCGACGAGCCGACCAGCGCGCTCGACCCGGAGATGATCAAGGAGGTGCTGGACGTGATGCGCGACCTGGCGACGTCGGGCTACACCATTCTGGCCGTGACACACGAGATGGGCTTCGCCCGCACGGTGGCCGACCGCATCATCTTTATGGATGGGGGGCTGATCGTGGAGCAGAACACGCCGGAGGAGTTCTTCGCCAACCCCAAGAACGAGCGGACGAAGCAGTTTCTCTCCCAGATTCTAAGCCATTAGCGGAGAAAAAGAGCTCACGCAAAGGGCGCAAAGAAGCAAAGCGCGCAAAGCAAAGAACAAGCGCTCTTTGCTTTGCGCGCTTGGCATTCCTGGCGCTCTTTGCGTGAGCTCTTACAACTCGTGGGCGACTTTGGAGAGTTTTTCGACGGCCTTCTCCAGTTCGCTCAGGGCCGTGGCGATGGTGAAGCGCACGTGTCCCTCGCCGCTCTGGCCGAAGGCGGCCCCCGGCACGGAGGCGATGCCCGCCTTCTCGATCAGCGCCTCGGCCAGTTCGGCGCTATTCTTCGTGCTATTGGGGAAGCGCGGGAAGAGGTAGAACGCGCCCTCGATGTCCAGGCACTCCACCCCCTCGATGGCGTTCAGCGCCGGAACCATGAAGTCGCGCCGCTTCTGATAGGCGGCGCACATGGCCTGGGTGGTCTCCTTTGGCCCCTTCAGGGCAGCCACGGCGGCGTGCATGGTGAAGTTGGCCGCCGAGGAGACGGTCTGGCTGTTCATCTGCGTCGCCAGCTTCATGATCGGCGTCGGGCCGGCCAGCCAGCCGAGCCGCCAGCCGGTCATGGCGTGCGACTTCGACAGGCCGTTGATGGTCAGCGTGCGCTCGGCCATGCCGGGCACAGCCGCAGGCGACAGGTGCGCCCGGCCGTCGAAGATCACCGTCTCGTAGATCTCGTCGGAGATAACGTACAGGTCGTGCTCCAGGGCCACGGCGACGATGGCGTCCAGTTCGTCCTGGGTCAGCACGCGGCCGGTCGGGTTATTGGGCGAGTTGACCATGAGGGCCTTGGTGCGCGGCGTGATGCGCGCCCGCAGGCGGTCGGCGGTGATACGGAAGTTGTCATCGGCCGGCAGGGGGACGGCCACGGGTGTGCCGCCGGCCAGGACGATCATCGGCGGGTAGGAGACCCACACCGGCTCCAGGTAGAGCACCTCGTCGCCGGGGTTGAGGATGGCCGATAGGGCCAGGAAGAGCGCCCACTTGCCGCCGGGAGTGACGACGATGTCGCTACCCGGCTTCACGACGATGCCATTGTCCACTTCCATCTTGTGGGCGATGGCCTCCAGGAGGGGCGTGATGCCCTTCATCGGCGCGGGGTAATGGGTCGCGCCGTTCTCGATGGCCTGGAAGGCCGCGGCGGTGATGTAGTCAG
>NZ_JAYRVJ010000258.1:0-4967 GCF_041918635.1 Promineifilum sp. (SeqCode) | reverse complement strand
GGCGGCCTCCCCGCTGCTCCAGCCGACGGCCGCCGCCGAACTCCATCTGGCGCCAGACGCCCCGCTCCTGTTGCTCAAGAAGCTGTTCCGCGAGAACGACGAGCCGGTCATCCTGACCCAGAACGTCGTGCCGCTGACCCAGCTCGCCGAACCTTACACGCCCGACGATCTGGCGTTGCCCGTCTACGAGTTCCTGGAGGCGTTCGGCCGGCAGCGGCTGGCCTACTACCTGACGGAGATCGTGCCGGTGCTGGCTGAGGGCGAGACGGCGGCGCTGCTGGGTGTTGAGCCGGGCGCGCCGCTGGTGTCCTTCGACGAGACGGGCTACAACGAGGCCAACGAGCCGATCCTCAAGGCCTACTCTTACTTTCGTGATGACCTGCTGCGCCTCCGCCTGCTGCGCCGCAGAGTTTAAGAAATGATCCGCAGATTACGCAGATTGGAAGAGGCTCACGCAAAGAGCGCAAAGGAGGCCAAGAACGCAAAGCTTCTTTCTCCCTGGCGTCCTTAGGATTCTTTGCGCTCTTTGCGTGAGGTCTGAAATCTTCGAAATCTGCGTAATCTGCGGATAAGCCTCTTTCATAGGAGAGAACAACATGCGTAGTTTTGCTGGACGAGACATATTGTCATTGAAGGATTTCGAGCGGAACGAGTTTTTCCGCGTGTTCGAGATCGCCGAGAAGCTGGAGCCTATCGCCCGCGACCGGCAGATGAGCGACCTGCTCCGCAACAAGATTCTGGTCACGGCCTTCTACCAGCCGTCCACCCGCACCCGCCTGGCCCACGAAGCGGCCATGCTGCGGCTGGGCGGCCAGGTGACGGGCTTCTCCGACGCCAAGATGACCCGCGCCGGCGACTTCTACCAGGAGTCGATCAAGGACACGGTCAAGATGCTGGAGTTCTATGGCGACGTGATCGTCATGCGTCACTTCCAGCAGGGCGCACCGCACGAGGCGGCCAAGTGGGCCAGCGTGCCGATCATCAACGGCGGCGACGGCTGGGGCGAGCACCCGACGCAAATCCTGACCGACTTCTATACCGTCATGCGCGAAAAGGGCCGCATCGACGGGCTGAAGTGGCTGGCCGTGGGCGATATGCGCATGCGCACCATGCACTCGCTGGCCTGGGGCCTGACCCAGTTTGACTGCCCCATCACCTTCGTCTCCCCGCCCGACATGTCGCTGACGCCGGAGTTCAAGGCGGAGATCGCCAACTACGGGCTGAACTACCGCGAGGCGGAGCACGTCGAGCAGGCCATCGCCGAAGCCGACGTCATCCTGGTCGAGCCGGTCGTGCAGCCGGACTACACCAAGAGCCGCGACGAGCGCACCGGCGACGTGGGCGGCACACCGGCCAACTACAAGATCACCCGCGAACTGCTGGGAACCAAGGCCAAGTCGGACGCCATCCTGCTGCACTCGCTGCCGCGCATGGATGAGATTCCTCCCGACGTGGACATCACCCGCTGGTCGCGCTACTGGCAGGAAGCCTTCAATGGCGTCGTCATGCGCATGGCCCTGCTGGCCCTCGTCATGGGCAAAATGGAGTAAAATTCTCATGCAGACTGACCTTCGCAATCGTGACCTGATCGGCGATCTGGACTTCTCGAAAGAGGAAGTCGAGACCGTCCTGGACGTGGCCTGGGATCTGAAGCGCAAGCGCGCGCTGGGCGAACCGCACGCCTATCTGCGCGACAAGGTGCTGGCGATGCTGTTCTTCTTCAGCAGCACGCGCACCCGCGGCTCTTTCGAGGCGGGCATGGCCCAACTCGGCGGGCACGCCGCTTTCGTCGAGAGCAAGACGACCCAGATCGCCCACGGCGACACCGAGACGGAGATGGGCGAAATCTTCGGCCGCTACTTCGACGGTATCGCCATCCGCCACGTCACCTGGGGCACGGGCAACCGCTACCTGAACCTGGTGGCCGGGGCCTCGCGCACGCCGGTGCTCAACATGCAGTGCGACATCTATCACCCCTTCCAGTGTCTGGCCGACCTGATGACCATCATGGAGAAGAAGGGGCGCGACCTGCGCCGCCGCAAGGTGGTCGTGTCGTGGGCCTACGCCTCCTCCTACCTGAAGCCCATCTCCGTGCCGCAGTCGCTCATCCTGCAACTGCCGCGCTTTGGCATGGACGTGACCCTGGCCCATCCGCCGGAGTTCAAGCTGATGCCGGACATCATGGAGCAGGCCCAGGAGCAGGCGCGCAAGTACAAGACCGGCTTCGAGGTCATCAGCGACCCGGACGGCATGACCCAGGCCGTGGCCGACGCCGACGTGGTCTACGCCAAGTCGTGGGGCCCCCTGCTGGTCACCGACGACCAGACCGAGGGCAAGCGCATCCAGGATCAGTACAAGCACTGGATCACCGACGCCAGCCTGATGGCGCGCGCCAAGGATGACGCTATCTACATGCACCCCCTGCCGGCCGACCGCGACATTGAGGTGACCAGCGAGGTCATGGACGGCCCGAACTCGGTCGTCTTTGACCAGGCCGAGAACCGCCTGCACGCGCAGAAGGCTGTCATGGCCCTGACCATGCGCTCGTAAGAAGCCATCCACAGATTACACAGATTTCACAGATTTGATCCTGCAATCTGTGAAATCTGTGTATCTGTGGATTCTCTTTAGCTATTTGGAGAAACCATCCCATGACCCAGAAACTGGCCGTCATCGCCATTGGCGGCAACTCGTTGATCAAGGACAAGCAGCACCAATCCGTTGAAGACCAGTACGATGCCGCCTATGAGACCGCCGGCCACATCGCCAAGATGATCCAGGGCGGCTGGAACGTCGCCGTGGCTCACGGCAATGGCCCCCAGGTCGGCTTCATTCTGCGTCGCTCTGAGCTGGCCCGGCACGAACTGCACGAGGTTCCCCTCGACGTGTGCGGCGCGGACTCGCAAGGGGCCATCGGCTACGCCCTCCAGCAAAGCCTGCAAAACCACTTCCTCGACATGGGTATCAGCCACCCGGTGGCGACCATCGTTACCCAGACCGAAGTCAGCGCCAATGATCCGGCCTTCAAGAACCCGACCAAGCCCATCGGCTCCTTCATGGATGAAGAAGAGGCAATGGTGCGACGCGAGCGCGACCAGTGGGACGTGGTGGAGGACGCCGGCCGCGGCTGGCGGCGGGTGGTGGCTTCGCCCCTCCCCGTGCGCATCGTTGAAGAGCCGTCCGTCCGGGCGCTGATCGAGGCCGGACACATCGTCGTGACCGTCGGCGGCGGCGGCATCCCGGTTGTGGCCGATGAGCAGGGCCACCTGCGCGGCATTGCCGCCGTCATCGACAAGGACTTCGCCTCGTCGCTGCTGGCGACCCGGCTGGGCGCGGATACGTTCATCATCAGCACGGCCGTCGAGAAGGTGGCCCTGAACTTTGGCAAGCCCGACCAGCAGTGGCTCGACCGCGTAACGCTGGCCGAAGCCAAGCAATATCTGGCCGAGGGCAAGCACTTTGCCAAGGGCAGCATGGCCCCCAAGATTCAGGCGATCATCAACTTCCTGGAAGCCGGCGGCACGCACGCCATCGTCACCGACCCGGCTAACATCGCCCGGGCGCTGGCGGGAGAGACGGGGACGCACTTTACGGCCTGACAGACTCATGGATCACATACTACATTTGAGAAGCCTCATCAGCGGCCGGACCTTCCGCCCCGATGAGATCGACTACGTTGACCCGGAGTTCGGGCCGGACGGCATCGTCGATGTGACCTACGACTACGACGTTATCAAGCGCCACATCAGCCGCGAGAGCCTGCGCCGGGACGAGAACCACTCCATCTGGCGCTACAAGCCGCTGCTGCCGGTGCATCCCGACGCGCCCGTGCCACCGTTGCAGGTCGGCTGGACGCCCCTCTACCGGGCCGAGCGACTGGGCGCGACGCTGGGGCTGCGCGACCTGTGGGTGAAGGACGACGGCCGGAACCCGACCGCCTCCTTCAAGGATCGCGCCAGCGCCATCGCCGTCGTCAAAGCCCAGGAGCGCGGCGCGAAGATCGTCACCACGGCCAGCACCGGCAACGCCGCCGCCGCCCTCAGCGGCCTGTGCGCCAGCGTCGGCCAGGCCAACGTCATCTTCGTGCCGGAGAAAGCGCCGCCGGCCAAGGTCGCGCAGCTGTTGGCCTTCGGCTCGACGGTCATGCTGGTGCGCGGCACCTATGACGATGCCTTCGAGCTATGCCTGAAGGCGGCCGACGCCTACGGCTGGTATAACCGCAACACCGGCTTCAACCCCTACATGACCGAGGGCAAGAAGACGGCCACGCTGGAGATCTGCGAGCAACTGGGCTGGCAAGCGCCGGATCGCATCTTCGTCAGCGTCGGCGACGGCTGCATCATCGGCGGGCTGCACAAGGGCTTGAAAGACCTCATGGCCTTGGGCTGGATCGATCACATGCCCAAGCTGATGGGCGTGCAGGCCGCCGGCAGCAACTATCTGGCCGAGGCGTGGGAGCGGGGCGAGGACGTGCTGACCAAGCCGCCCATCGACGCGCACACCCTGGCCGACAGCATCAGCGCTGGGCTGCCGCGCGACCGGCTGAAGGCGATGGCGGCCGTGGTGGAGACGGGCGGCGCGTACGTCACGGTCAGCGACGAGGAGATTCTGGCGGCCATTCCGGCGCTGGCCCGCGGCGCGGGCGTCTTCGCCGAACCGGCCGGCGCGGCGGCCCACGCCGGGCTGATCAAGGCCGTAGCTGAGGGGCTGGTGTCGGCCGACGAGCGCATCGTCGTCCTGAATACGGGCAGCGGCCTGAAGGACGTGGCCGGGGCCATGAAGGGCATCGAGCTGGTGGGCACACAACCCTACCGCGTCGCGCCTGACCTGGATGACTTGCAGCGCGTCATGGCATCACTGCCCGTCTAGATAGTTCGTAGTCAGGCGCATCATAGCCGGTCTTCGGCCGGGAGAAGAACCGCGCTGAATCGCCAGGCAACAAAAAAAAAACACACAAAACGAGCCGC
>NZ_JAYRVJ010000257.1:0-11156 GCF_041918635.1 Promineifilum sp. (SeqCode) | reverse complement strand
ATCGGGCCGTCGCCATCTATCAGGCGGTGATGGAGGAGACCATCGAGGCGTACAGCCAGGCCGACGACTCGACGGGCAGCCTGGGCGGTTGCATCGCCCGCGCCATCGGCGGCCTGACGGATGCCCTGGACCGGCTGTTGCCGGTGGAGCAGCAGGCGCTCTTCGTCTATTTCCTGGAGCAGGCTCCCAGACGGGAGTTCATGGGCTTCGACTGGGGCTGGGAGATGTTCGAGATGGCTGCCAGCCTGGTGGACGGCCAGGAGCGGCGCGCCCTGCTGTTCGCGGCCCTGGATGCTGTGCCCGCACCCCAAGTCGTCACGTGGGGCAGCGCCTTCCAACGGAACTACCATGCGGAAAAGGCGGCGTTCGTGAAGCTGGACGTTATCAAACGGCTGGACGGCGAGGCGGCCGCGTTCGCCTTCATGCGCAGCCAGATAGAGCACGACGGCTTCCGGCAGGCGCTCATCAAGGAGTACGTCGCCCGCGCCGATCTGGCCGAAGCTATCCGTCTGGCGCAAGAAGGTGTCGCGCTCAACGAGCAGCGGCGTTATCCCGGTCTGGTTAACCAATACCGAGCCTTGTTGCTGGACATCGTCCAGCGCCAGGGAGACAAGGCGGCGGCGGTGAGGCTGATGCGGCAATTGTGGCTGGGCAGCCGGGATACCCGCTACTTCGAGCTGCTGAAGGAACGGACGCCCCCCGGCGACTGGCCGGCCGTGCGCGAGGAACTCATCCAGGAGAGCCGGCACGAGGCGGAAGCGGCCTGGATTCTGGCGCGCGAGGGTCTGTGGCCGCGGCTGCTGGCGCTGGTCATACCGGACAAGGTCGCGCTGCTCGAGACGTACCGGAAGGAGTTGGAGGCGCGCTACCCCAACGAGGTGGCCCTGGTCTACGAGCGCGCCGTCGAGAAGATGCTGGAGCCGGTCAGCAACCGCGACACCTATCGAGACGCCTGCACCCTGCTGAGGCGCATGAAGGCGCTGGGCCAGGAGGCGCGGGTGCAAGAGTTGGTGGACGCCCTCATCCGGCAGTACCCGCAGCGGCGGGCGATGATCGAAGAACTCCGGCGGGTTTAGAAACCGGGTTTCTCAGAAGAAACCCGGTTTCTATCGCTTAACCACCTAAGTTGATCTTCTCGTTCTCGCCCAAGTCAGCCTCTTTGCCGGCCATAGCCTGGGCAAAGCCGATGATGGTGCGGATCAGGCCGTGGCCCTGCCAGTACTCGGCCTTCTGGACGTTGACCTTGATGAGGCGCAGGTTCGGGTCGTCCAGCCCCTCGGGGAAGTACGCCTTGTAGGCCGGCGACCACAGCTCCTTCATCTTGGCCCGGTCGTTCAGCAGAACGGCCGCGCCGGAGACGGATACGTAGGTGTGGTCGTCCGGCCGGGCGTAGGCGACGTTGACCTGGGGGTGATGCACGATGTCGTCGACCTTGCCGGTGTCGAGCGAGGTGAAGAACCATAGATCGCCGTCGAATTCGGCCTCCTGGGTGCTCATGGGGCGGCTGAGCAGGCTGCCGTCCTCATTGACCGTGGTCAGCATGGCGAAGTCGATGTCCTTGACCAACTCGCGCACTTTCTGGATCGCTTCTTGATTTGTCGTGTGATGCATATCGTTTCCTCTTCAGTTTGATGTGTGACAAACGTGTCCGTTGCCGGGGATGTTAGTCAACCGCTGAAGGGAAAACGCTGTGCCAGAGATACAAATCGCGCGGGTGAAACGGTTACGTAAGGGTGGGCCTGGGTTGATTGTCCCGTCCTAATACCGATCCCCAACGACCGTGATGGCTGACATGGCATCGGCGATGTCGGCGAGATCGTGGGCGGTCAATTCGATATCAGCCGCGCCCATGTTCTCATCAAGGCGTTCCAGTCGCCGGCTGCCCGGAATGGGCACGATCCACGGCTTCTGGGCCAGCAGCCAGGCCAGGGCGATCTGCGCCGGGGTCGCGCCCTTGTCCGCGCCAATACGTTCCAGCAAGTGGATGACCACCCGGTTGGCCCGGATCGCCTCCGGCGTGAAGCGCGGGTTGCCCTTGCGGATGTCAGAGCTGTCGAAGGTCTGGCTCTCGTCGATCTTACCCGTCAGGTAGCCGCGGCCGAGCGGGCTATAGGGCACGAAGCCGATGCCCAACGCTTCGCAGGTGGGCAGAACGGCCTCTTCGACGACCCGCCACCAGATCGAGTATTCGCTCTGCACGGCGCTGACGGGCTGGACGGCATGGGCGCGACGGATGATATCGGCGCCGGCCTCGGACAGCCCGAAGTGCTTGACCTTGCCTTCCTGAATAAGCTCCTTCACCGCCCCGGCCACGTCCTCAATGGGCACGTTCGGGTCAACACGGTGCTGGTAGAACAGGTCGATGGCCTCGACGTGCAGGCGTCGCAGCGACGCCTCGGCGACGCGCTTGATCTGCTCCGGCCGGCTGTCCAGGCCAGATCGGGGGCTTGGGCCGAAACCAGGCTCGTGCTTGAAGCCGAACTTCGTGGCGATGACCACCTGCCCGCGAAACGGCTCCAGCGCTTCGCCCACCAGTTCTTCGTTGTTGAACGGGCCATAGACCTCGGCCGTGTCGAAGAAGGTAATGCCGCGGTCTACGGCGGCGCGCAGAAAGGCGAGCATCTCCTGCCGATCGCCGATCGGCGCGTCGCCGAAGGTCATTCGCATACAGCCCAGGCCAAGGGCCGAAACTTCCAGGCCGCTGTTTCCAAGCTTGCGCTTTTGCATGGTGCTCACTCCCGTTTTTTGTCGTATTCGGTTGGTCTATTATAGGGCGCGGGTAGGGAAGGGGATTGTCCGATCGTGTCGGATGATTGAACGATCCTATAGAGATCGGGAAGAACGGCCAGGGGTAGGGCGATCTGGCAAATCGCCCTACGGGGGAAGACCGGCAATGAATTGCCTGACTACGAACCGGACGGGCTGCGCTACAACGTCACCCGCCGCAGCCGCAGCGCGTTCGTCACCACGCTGATGCTGCTGAAGGCCATGGCCCCCGCGGCCAGGATGGGGCTGAGCTGGCGCAGGAAGGCGGGAGCCCAGTCGAACGGGGCCAGTACACCGGCGGCGATGGGGATGAGCACCACGTTGTAGCCAAAGGCCCAGAACAGGTTCTGCCGGATGTTGCGCATCGTCGCCCGCGACAGATGGATGGCCTGCGGCACGCTGCGCAGGTCGCCGCGCATCAGCGTCACGTCGGCCGTCTCCATGGCCACGTCCGTGCCTGTGCCGATGGCTAACCCCACGTCGGCCTGAGCCAGCGCCGGCGCGTCGTTGATGCCGTCGCCGACCATGCCGACGCGCAGCCCTTCGTCCTGGAGCTGCTTGACGTAGGCCGCCTTGTCGCCCGGCAGCACGCCGGCGAAGACGCGGTCGATGCCCACCTCGGCGGCGATGGCGTCGGCCGTGGCCTGGTTGTCGCCGGTCATCATGACCACGGTCAGCCCCAACTCGTGCAGCGCCCGCACCGCCTCGGCCGAGCCGTCCTTGATGGTGTCGGCCACGCCGATGACGGCCACGGCTTCGTTGTCCTGGGCCAGCCACATCGTCGTGCGCGCCCGCGCCTCCAGCGCCGCGGCCCGCTCGCCCAGGCCGTTGAGCGACACGCCCTCGCGCTCCATCAGCCGCCGGTTGCCGACCAGCACGCGCCGGCCGTCCACCACCGCGGCCACGCCATGCCCGGCGACGGCCTCGAACCGCTCCGGCTGGCTCAGGGCCAACCCGCGCGCCTCGGCCGCCCGCACGATGGCCTCGCCCAGCGGGTGCTCGCTGCCCCGCTCCGCGCTGGCCGCCAGGCGGAGCCAGTGGTCGGCGGTAGGGGCGGGTTTGAAACCCGCCCCTACCACCACATCCGTCACCGCCGGCTCCCCCCGCGTGATCGTCCCCGTCTTGTCGAGGACGATGGCGTTGAGGCGCTGGGCCTCTTCCAGGGCGGCGCTGTTCTTGAACAGGATGCCGTGCTCCGCGCCCTTGCCGACGCCGACCATGATGGAGGTCGGCGTCGCCAGGCCCATGGCGCAGGGGCAGGCGATGACCAGCACGGCGATGAGCCGCAGCAGCGCCGGCACGAACCCCGCCCCGGCGACCAGCCAGACGGCGAAGGTCAACAGCGCCAGCACGATGACGGCCGGCACGAACCAGGCCGCCACGCGATCCACGACGCGCTGGATGGGGGCCTTGCTGCCCTGGGCCTGCTCCACCAGACGGATGATCTGCGACAGCACGGTGTCCTTGCCCACGCGGCCGGCCTCGACCGTCAGCAGGCCCTGGCGGTTGATCGTCGCGCCGATGACCGCGTCGCCGGCGACCTTGTCAACCGGCAGGCTCTCGCCGGTGATCATGCTCTCGTCCACCGAGGAGCGGCCGTCCACCACGCGCCCATCCACCGGCACTTTTTCGCCCGGCCGGACGCGCAGCAGGTCGCCGGGGACGACCTCGGCGACGGGCACGTCGCGCTCCACGCCGTCGCGCACGACGCGGGCCGTCTTCGGTTGCAGGCCGATGAGCTTCTTGATGGCCTCGCTCGTCCGCCCCTTGGCGCGCGCCTCCAGCAGCTTGCCGGTGACGATGAGGGTGATGATGACGGCTGAGGTCTCGAAGTAGAGGTGGTGACCGAGGGTCATGCGGCCGGCGGTGAGGGCCAGCAGGACGGCGACGCTGTAGAAGTAGGCCACCGACGAGCCGAGGGCGACCAGCACGTCCATGTTGGCGCTGCCGTTGCGCAGGCTCTTGAACGCGCCGGTGTAGTAATCCCAGCCGACGTAGAACTGCACCGGCGTCGCCAGGGCCAGGAACAGCCAGTTGACCCACGCGGCGTTGGCCCACGCGCCCAGCAGCCCCAGGTCGCGCCCCATGCTGAGCAGGAAGAGCGGCAGGGTGAAGATGACCCCGACGATCAGCCGGCGCATCTGGTGGGCGATCTCGGCCTCGCGGGCGGCGGCTTCGGCGTCGGCCGGCTCTTCGCCGGCGGCCGCCTCGACTACGTCATAGCCCGCGGCGCGGACGGCCGCCACCAGGTCGGCGCGCGTGACCGCGCCGGGGGCGTAGCGGACGGTCGCCCGCTCGTTGGCCAGATTGACCGACGCCTCGACGACGCCATCGACCTTCTTCAGCCGGCGCTCGATGGTCGCCGCGCAGTTGGCGCAGGTCATGCCCAGCAGGGGCAGTTCGACCTCGGCCGTGGGCACGTCGTAGCCGGCGCGACGGATGCGCTCGATGACCTCGCCCGTCACCTGGCCCGCGCCGGCCACGGCCGGGTCGTAGGTGACGGTGACTTTCTCGCTGGCGAAGTTGACGCTGGCGTCAGTGACGCCCTCGACCTTCTTGGCGTTGCGCTCCACGGCGGCCACGCAGTTGGCGCAGGTCATGCCGATGACGGGCAGCGTCAGTTGTTTGTCAGACATGTATCCTCAAGATAGGGGCTAGGTTCTAGGGGCTAGGGGCTAGGGAAAAGCGTTCTTCTCTAGTCCCTAGAACCTGACCCCTAATTAAGCGTAATCAATCCCTCTGGCGGATAGTTGATCTCGACGAGGGTGCGGCGAATCTGCTCCCAGTTGGCCGGGTCGTGCCAGCTGACGGTGACCATCTTGCTCTCCTGGTCGGCCTCGACGCTGTCCACGCCGGGGATGTCGCTCACTTCCATCTTGATCGTGTGGACGCAATGCATGCAGCTGATCGCCGGGACTTTGAAGGTCTTCGTTTCCATCTCATTTCTCCTTAAATTAGGGACTAGGGGTTAGGGGCTAGGGGCTAGGGAAGAGCGCTCTGCCCCTAGTCCCTAGTCCCTAGCCCCTGTTTTGCGTGAGCCTCTTATTTCTTTCCACTCACAGCAAACACACTCGTGATCTCCTGCAACATCCGCTCCCGCTCCTCGGCATCGTCGCCCTGGATGGCGGTGGTGACGCAGGTGCGCAGGTGGTTGTCCAGCAGCAGCGCGCTGACCTTGTTCAGCGCGGCCTGGACGGCCTGAATCTGCTTGATGACGTCGATGCAGTAGGCGTCATCGGCCACCATGCGCTCGATGCCGCGCAGGTGGCCGGCGGCGCTGGCCAGGCGTTGGGTGGCGTCTTGACGGGTTTGGTCGTTCATGGTCTTTTTCGGGGCGCGTCGCCCATAACCCCCACCCCCCTGGGGAGGGGGTATGGCAGGAGTATAGCGCGCTCCGCGGCTGGTGTCAAGTCAGGTTCGTAGTCGGGCAGTTTTGAGCATTAACAAAAGAATACGGATATATAGGGTCGAGTTGGCAAAGCCAACAAAGGACAAGCCTCGACGAGGCCGCCCGGGCCTGAAGGCGCCGGGCTAGTCAACAACGCCGGCCGAGGCCGGCTGCCGAGCAACTGTGTCTTCAAGGCCCGTTCACGGGCCGTTGTTCACTAGCCCCGGGGCTTCAGCCCGGGGCGGTCCAGACCAGAGCGTGCCGAGCGGTATCCGTATTCTTTTGTTAGTCTCAACATTGCCTGACTACAAACAAGCACTGGGGGCAGACACGCCGGTCTGCCCCAACCGTAGGCGGGCGTTTGACTTCCCCCGGCCCCAACCCGTATACTTCTAACCAACTGCTCGCCTTGTTCCAGCGCGCATCGAACCTACCATGACCGATATGGCTCTGCCGCTCAATCACCACTACGAAGTGCTCCAGGAGAACTCGCCGGCCGTGTGGTATGAGCGCAGTTGCGCCGTCACCGGCGAGACGTTGCGGGCCGGCGCGCCGGTGGTCGTCTGCGACAACGCCCCCGGCCAGGATCCCATCTCCGAAGAGGGCTGGCGAACGGTGAACGCCTGCCCCCATTGCGGCCAACTGGCGCGGCCGGCCGCCGTCTACGTCCCGCCGGTTTGGGGCGGAAGCGTGACGCCGCCGATTGTCTCGTCGCCGCCGACCATCCCGCCGCCGTCGCCGGCCCGGGGGTCGCCGCTGTTGCTGGGGGCGCTGGCGGCGCTGCTGCTGCTGGCCGGCGCGGTCGCCGTGGCCGCCTTCACCTTCAGCCGGCGCACGGCCGAACGCGACCCCGAGCCGCCCACGGCCACCGTGGCCGTCGTGCAGGTGACGGCGACGCCGGCCGCCGCGACCGCCGCGCCCACTGCGCCGGCCGCGCCCACGGCCACAGTCGAGATGCTCCCTTCGCCCACGCTCGCGCTCGTCAAGACCGCGGCCCCTACCCCCGCGCCGCTGCCCTCGCCCACGCCGCCTTCCCCGGCGACGGTCGCCGAGCCAGGCATTACCGCGCTCTCTCTGGTCAACCCTGGCGCCGGCTACCTGTTCGAGTTGCGCGATGGCGCGACCGTCGACCTGAGCGAAGTGGGCGCGAACTACCTGACCATCGTGGCCGACGTCAACGGGCCGGTGGGCAGCGTGACCTTTTTCGTGGATGGCGAGCGCCATTGCCGCGGCGCGACCTGCGTCGAGAACGCGCCGCCCTATTACATGCACGGCGACGCGAGCGGCGATCCCTACAGTGACTGGGACTGGAGCACGATGCTCGGCGCGCATACAATCAGCGCCGTGGCCTGCACCGGCCCCGACGCTACCGGCCGGTGCTATCCGGCTCTAGAGATTGACCTGACCGTCACTCCATAAGGCCCGACACGCTTATGAACCCTTTTCCCGCGCCCGGCGCGCATTCCCGCTCTCCCTCCCGCCGGTGGTCTATTTTACTCGTGCTGAGCTTGATCCTGATCGGCGTGGGCATGCTGCTAGAGAGGGTGCTCGACCGGGAGACGGGCGGACCGGCTCTGGCTACGGCGGCCCATCCGGCGTCCGCGACCGACGCTGAGCCAGTCGCGACCCGTCCGGCGGCTGTCGCGGCGACCAACCCGGCGGCGACTAACGCGGGGCGCGCCTTCGTCCCGCTCATCTTCGGCCGTTACGCGCCTACCGCCTGCGATGGCGTGGCGAGCTACGCCGCGCCGGCCGTGATCGAAGGCCAGCTCGTCGCCTGGCACCCGCTCACCGTGCGCTTCAGCGGCCCGGCCGCCGCCGAGAGCGACGCCGCGCCCAACCCTTTCCTCGACTACCGGCTCAGCGTGCGCTTCGTCTCCCCCTCCGCCCGGGTCTACGACGTGCCCGGCTTCTTCGCCGGCGATGGGCGAGGCGGCAGCGCGGGCGACCAGTGGGCGGTGCGCTTCTCGGCCGATGAGCCGGGCCGCTGGCGCTACTGCGCCTCGTTTCGCGCCGGGCCGGGTGTGGCCGTCGAGCTAAGCCCCCTGGCCGGCCGGCCGGCGGCCTTCGACGGCGCGAGCGGCGCGTTCGACGTGGCCCCGCGCGACCCCGACGCGCCCGGCTTTCTGCGCTGGGGGCGGCTGGAGTACGTCGGCGGCCACTACCTCAAGTTCCGCGACGGCCCCTATCGCATCAAGGGGGGCACGAACAGCCCGGAGAACTTCCTCGGCTACGTTGGCTTCCGCAACACCGACGACCAGGGCGGCATCCTCCCTGGCTTTCTCCATCGCTACACGCCCCACGTTGACGACTGGCGCACGGGCGACCCCACGCTGCCCGGCATGATCGACGAGGGCCGGGGCATCATCGGCGCGCTCAACTACCTGTCGGCCCAGGGCGTCAACTCCATCTACTTCCTGCCGATGAACCTGGGGGGCGATGGGGCCGATACCTACCCCTTCCTGTCCCCCACGGACACAACCCACTACGACGTGGGCAAGCTCGAACAGTGGAACGTCGTCTTAGAGCATGCCCAGCGGCGCGGCATCGCCCTCCACATCGTGTTGAACGAGACCGAGCCGGAAAACCGAACCTGGCTGGGCGACGGCCTGAGCGTCGAGCGACGCCTCTTCTACCGCGAACTGGCCGCGCGCTTCGGGTATCTGCTGGCGATCAAGTGGAATCTGAGCGAAGAGAGCGTCTTCACCGCCGAAGAGTCGCTGGCCTTCGCCGGCTACTTGCAGGCGCTCGATTGGGCCGAGCACCCCATCACCCTGCACAACCCGACCGACTGGCTGTTTGTCTACGATCCGCTGTTGGGCCGTCCGGAGTTCTCGGCCACGGCCCTGCAATATGGCCCCAACCACGCCAGCGAACTGACCGAAGGGTGGCGGGCGGCCTCGGCCGCCGCCGGCCGGCCGTGGGTGATCGAACTGGACGAGAACAACCCGGCCGCGGAGGGCCTGGCCCCCTGGAACGCCGGCATCTTGCGCAAGATCGCCCTCTACGACACCTACTTCAGCGGCGGCCACATCGAATGGTATGCGGGCAGCCACGACCTGCCCACCGGCGGCGACCTGAATCTGGAGGACTTCGGCACGCGGGATGCGATGTGGGACTACATGCGCTACGCCCGGCGCTTTCTGGAGCAGCACACCCCCTTCTGGCTCATGTCTCCGGCCGACCACTTGCTGACGGGCGAAGCACCCGATTTTGGCGGCGGCGAGGTTTTCGCGCTGGAGGGGCAGGTCTATGCCATCTATCTGCCCAACGCTGCCGCCGTCGGGGCGACGCTGCGCGCGCCGGATGGGGAGTATGACGTGCGCTGGTATGACCCGCGTACGGGCCAGATGAGCGACCGGCGGCTGCGGGTGACGGCGGCGGCGGGGCAGCTGCCCCTCGGCCCGCCGCCCAGTACGCCGGAAGGGGACTGGGTCGCCCTTATCACCGCCGCCGGCTATACCCCTTCGCCAGTGAATGCGTACCCTTGAATAAATGAACCACGGATTTTCACGGATGCTACGGATTTCACGGATTGAATGTCGAGTTCAATCCGTTCTTATCCGTTAAATCCGTGATAATCTGTGGTTGATTCATTCTCTGATCCGGCCCACCAGGGCTTCCGGGGCGTGACGATCACCGGCCTCGATGAGGGCGCGGGCTTCGTCCAGCTTGTCCCAGATATTCCACGTCAGCACGCCGCGCACGCGCCCATCCCGCAGGTAGTAGAGCACCCCTTTGTCGTACCGCTCCTGCCAATCCTCGACGATCTCCAGCCGCGCATCGACCTGCCCGACCGCCTCATAGCCATAGTCGAACAGGTCAGAGTAGAACATCGGCAGGTAGGTGTACGGCTCGTTGGCCCCGGCCATGTTGCGCCCGGCGGCCCGGCCCATGGCCCGCGCGGCGTCGGCGTGCTCCACGCGCCGCCGCTCGCCCAGCACGGCGTCGGGGTAGTTGGCCGCGTCGCCGGCGCTGTAGATTTCGGGCCGGGCGGCGCGCAGGTAGGCGTCCACGGTGATGCCGTTGTCCACCGGCAGCCCGATGGCCTGGGCCAGATCGACGTTGGGCGTGATGCCGATGCCCGCCACCACCCGATCGGCCGGCAGGCGGCCGCCGCTGCCGGTCAGCACGACCGCCTCCTCCTGACCTTCCTCGATGCCCACCACCTTTTCCCCGGTCAGCACCGTCACGCCCTTGTCGCGGTAGTACTCGTTCAGGTGCGCCGCCAGATGGGACGGGAAGACGCGGTCGCTGAGGCCCTTGTCGGGGAAGACGATGGTCACCTCGTTGCCCTGCTTACGCAGCGCCGCGGCCACCTCTGAACCGATGAAGCCGCCGCCGATGACGACGAAACGCGCCCCGGCGGCCGCGTCGGCCCGCAGGGCGTGGTAGTCGTCCAGGGTGCGGTAGTAGTTGACCCAGTCGCCGCCATAGGGCAGGCGGCGCGGCGTGCCGCCTGTCGCCAGCAGGAGGTTATCGTAGGTGTAGACCGCGCCGGCATCGTCGGTGGCGCGGCGGGCGTCGGCGTCCAGTTCGAGAATGCGGCGGCTGAGCCGCAGGTCTACCCCGTCGGGCAGCGCCACGTAGATCTCGTCGAGCCGCTTCTTGCCGTCCCACAGCTTCTTGGAGAGCGGCGGGCGGTCGTAGGGGGGTTCGTGGTCGGCCGAGACGAGGGCGATGGGGCCGCCGGCGTCGTAGTCGCGGATGCCCTTGGCCGCCGCCGCGCCGGTCATGCCGCCGCCGATGATGAGGTAGGGGTAGTGGGCCACGTCTTCACCTCCGAATGGATGATAGTTGGGGCCATTCTACCACGAATGGGCGGCCCGCCAGGTCGTTGACCTGGCGGGCCTTAGGCTCTATGGGCCGGGGGTTAGATAAATGTGGTAACTACCCGAACTGGAGCGGTCGAAACTGCGAGCGTAGATGCGGTAAGTGCCCGTTGTCCACAGCCGGAAGTCGTAGATCAGGGCATCGTCGCCGCCGCCGCTGTCGTCGTCCT
>NZ_JAYRVJ010000256.1:0-1794 GCF_041918635.1 Promineifilum sp. (SeqCode) | reverse complement strand
GATCCCGCCGCCGTGGCCGCCCAAGTTCCCTATCCCTGCGTCGTCAAGCCGCTCAATCTGAACGGCAGCCGCGGCGTCATGCGCGCCGATTCGCCGGAGGAACTGGCGGCGGCCGTTCGCCGTCTGACCCGGCTGATCACCTCCGACGTGAGGGTCGCGTCCGACGCCGCGCCGCGCCCCTATCTTGTCGAGAGTTACATCCCCGGCTTTGAGGTGGCATTGGAAGGGCTGCTGGACGAAGGCCACCTGCGCGTCCTGGCCCTGTTCGACAAGCCGGACCCGCTCGACGGCCCCTTCTTCGAGGAGACTATCTACGTCACCCCGTCGCGGCTGCCGGCGGCGACACAGCGGGCCATCGAGCAGACTACGGCCGCCGCCGCCCGCGCTCTGGGCCTGTGCATGGGGCCTGTCCACGCCGAACTGCGCGTCAACGAGCAAGGGGTATGGATCGTGGAGATCGCCGGCCGTTCCATCGGCGGGTTGTGCTCGCAGGTGCTGCGCTTCGGTATCGATGGGTCGCTGGAAGAGTTGATTCTGCGCCAGGCGGCCGGGCTGCCGTTGGGCGACACGGCGCGGCGCGACCGGGCGGCGGGGGTCATGATGATCCCCATCCCCGAGGCGGGGCTGCTGCGCGAGGTGGCCGGCGTCGAGGAGGCCGCCGCCACACCGCTGATCGAGAGTGTCGAGATCACCGCCCGCCTGCATTACCCGCTTACGCCCCTGCCGGAGGGAGATAGCTATCTCGGCTTTATCTTCGCCCGCGGCGACACGCCCGCCGCCGTCGAAGCCGCCCTACGCCGGGCGCATGGGTGTTTGCGGTTCAGGATTGAGCCGTTGTTGACGGTGATCAGTGGTCAGTGACCACTGACCACTTCCTATCCATCCAGCAGCAACGCCTCCGGATCCTCGATCAACTGCTTCACCCGCACGAGAAACTGCACCGCCTCGCGGCCGTCCACGATGCGATGGTCGTAGCTGAGCGCCAGGTACATGATGGGCCGTATGGCGATCTCCTGGCCGCCGGCGTCGTTGGCGATGACGACCGGCCGATCCTGGATGTTGTGCAGCCCCAAAATGCCCACTTGCGGTAGGTTCAGGATGGGCGTGCTCAGCATGGAGCCGAAGACGCCGCCGTTGGTGATGGTAAACGTGCCGCCGCGCAGGTCTTCCAGGGAGAGCGTGCCGTCTCTCGCTTTGGTGGCAAAGTCGCGCACCTCGGTCTCGATGGCCGCGAACGACTTGGTATCGGCGTCGCGGATGACTGGCACGACCAGCCCTTCTTCCGCGCCCACAGCGATGCCGATGTCGTAGTAGCGCTTCAGGACAATGTCGTCCCCCTGAATCTCCGCGTTCAGCCGCGGGAACGCCTTCAGCGCGGCGACGACCGCCTTCACGAAGAACGACGTGAAGCCCAGCTTGACGCCGTGGCGGGCGACAAACGCCTCCTGCCGGCGCTTCCGCACAGCCATGACCGCGCTCATGTCGGCCTCGTTAAACGTCGTCAGCATGGCCGTCGTCTGCGTGGCCTCCAACAACCGTTGGGCGATGGTGCGGCGGCGGCGGGACATGCGGATGCGTTCTTCGCGGGCAGAGGGCGGGGGTGCAGGGGGGCGGGGAGATGGGGAGGCAGGGGAGCGGGGGGGGGGGGGGGGGGGGGGGGGTTGTGGGGGGGGGTGGGGCGGGGGGTTGGGGGGGCGCTGGGGAGATTGGAGGCGTGAACGCCTGGGAGACTTCTACTCCGGCGCTCCCCTGCTCCCCCGCTCCCTTGCCCCCCTGCTCTGCAACGTCCCTCTT
>NZ_JAYRVJ010000255.1:0-3112 GCF_041918635.1 Promineifilum sp. (SeqCode) | reverse complement strand
CGCGAGCCGAACGAGATGACCTACGACACGGCCGAACAGGCCCACATCCTGGGCCTGCAACAGATCGACTACTACCGCCGCCTCATCGACGAGACGGACGACCTGCGCCTGGTGACGGACGCGGCCGGCCTGGACGAAGTGGTGCGGAGCCACGCGCCGGGCGGGCAGCCGCTCATCGGCCTCGTCCTGCTCATGGAGGGAGCTGACCCCATCCGCGTTCCGGAAGAGGTCGAGTGGTGGCGCGAGCGTGGCGTGCGGCTGATCGGCCCGGCCTGGGACGACACACGCTACTGCGCCGGGGCGTGGCGCGACAGCAAGCAGGGGTTATCCAAGGATGGCTACGCGCTGCTGGAGGCCATGGCCGACCTGGGCATGATCCTCGACGTGACCCACATGAGTGAAGTGGGGTCGCTCCAATCGCTCGACGCCTATGGTGGCTACGTCGTCGCCACGCACGCCAACGCCCGCAGCCTCGTGCCCACCGAGCGGCAGCTCAGCGACCGGCAGATCCGCCTGATCGGCGAGCGAGACGGCATGATCGGCGCGGTGCTGTTCAACGGCTTCCTGAAATCCCCCTACGTGCGCGGCCGGAAGGAGAGCGTGCCAGTGGCCCAACTGGTGGCCCACATCGACCACGTCTGCCAGGTCATCGGCGACGCGCGCCACGCCGGCATCGGCAGCGACCTTGATGGCGGCTTCGGCCAGGCCGACATCCCCGACCCGCTGGATAGTATCGGCGATCTGCCGCTCATCGCCGCCGGTCTGCGCGAGCGCGGCTATGCCGAGCCCGACGTGGCGGGCATCATGGGGCTGAACTGGGTCGAGCTGCTGCGGCGGGCGTGGGGCGCGGCCGCCTGAGCCGCCGGGCCATCCATGTCCTGGCTGCCCGCTGTCCTGCTCCTCCTGCTCTTGCTGGTCGCCCTGGGCTGGCTGCTGCACTGGCTGCTCATCCGCACCGAGGGCATCTTCCTGGGGCGGCGGATCGTCGTCTGGCTCTACGACCTGGCGGCGGGGCGCTACGACGCGCTCAAGCAGTTCGACCCCGACACGGAGAGCGCCTTCGTCACCTGGCCGCTGCTGCGGCGACTGCGATCAGAAACCGGGTTTCTCGGAAGAAACTCGGTTTCTAACGCGCTGGTGCTCGACGTGGCGACGGGCACGGGCCGGCTGCCCTTCTTTCTGTTGAACGAGCCGGGATTCGACGGCCGCGTCGTCGGCCTTGACGCCTCGGCCGGCATGCTGGCCCAGGCCCGCGCCAAGCTGGCCCCCTTCGGCCAGCGCGCCGCGCTCGTCCGCCAGTCGGCCCAGGCGTTGCCCTTCGCCGACGCCGCTTTCGCCGCCGTCACCTGCCTGGAGGCGCTGGAGTTCCTGCCCGACGACGCGGCGGCGCTGGGCGAGATGGCGCGCGTGCTGCGGCCGGGCGGTGTGCTGCTCGTCACCCGCCGCCAGGGGCCGGAAGCGCCCTACTTCCTCGGCCGCTGCCGCGACCGCGACTCGTTCGAGGCGCTGCTGACCGGCCTGGGCCTGATAGACGTGCGCAGCCAGCCGTGGCAGGTGGAGTATGAGTTGGTCTGGGCTAAGAGAGAATCCACAGATTTCACAGATGACACAGACAGATGACACAGATTGAAGAGAAGAGGCTCACGCAAAGAGCGCGAAGAACGCCAAGAATGCCAAGGAAGAGTATCTTTTTGTGCTCTTGGCGTTCTTGGCGTGAGCTTCTTGAAATCTGTGAAATCTGTGAAATCTGCGGATTCTTTCGCTGGGCGTGGTAGAATGCGGCGGGTTCCTTGTGGAACGCAACAAAACACATTATGCAGGCATTATCACCTCGCACCCAATCGGCTCGCCCCGCGGGCGCTCGTAACCTCGGCTACTTCCTGATCCCCCCGGTCGTCGGTCTGACGCTGGTGGTGGTCATCCTGGCGGTCGCCATGTCGCTCTACCGCGCCCAGCACAGCGGCCGCATCTATACCGGCGTCACCATCGGCGGCGTCGACCTCGGCGGCCTGACGGTGGAAGAGGCCCAGGCAGCCCTGGCCGGCGCGGCCCAGACTGGCGCGTCGGCCGTCACGCTGGTCGATCCCGGCTCCGGCCAGGAGTGGGACTTCGCCCCGGCGCAACTCGGCATCCAGACGGACGTGGCCGCCACGGCCCAGGCCGCCTTTGACGTCGGCCGCTCCGGCGGGCCGCTGCGCCGCTTGCAGGATACCTTCCAAAGCTGGTATTACGGCCGGCCACTGGCCCCCATCGTCATCTTCGACGAGGCCCAACTCGACCGCGCCCTGGGCGAGACGGCGGCGGCCATTGAGCGTAACGCCGTCAGCGCCACGTGGCAGACGGGCGAGAGCGGGCTGCCGGCCTACACGCCGGGGCAAATCGGCCGCCATCTGGATCGCGCCTATCTGCGCGAGCAACTCTTGCAGCCGATCCGCGCCCAGTCTGGCGCGCGCGTCGAACTGCTCGTCCACGACGTTTATCCCCCGGTCTACGACGCGCCGCAGACGGCCGAGCGCCTGGAGCGCATTCTGGCCGCGCCGGTCAACTTCTACTTCCAGGAGCCGCTGGAAGACCTCGACCTGAGCGGCGTCACACTGCCGGTCGAGGAGTTGACGAAGTGGATCCGCGTCGAGCAGGTGCAGCAACCCGACGGCCACATTGAGCACCTTGTCCGGGTGGATGAGAACGCCGCCCGCAACTGGTTGTCCCAATTCGGTGCGCAGGTCTACCGCGACCCGGTCAACGCCCGCTACTACTTCAACGACGACACACGCGAGCTGGTGCTCGTCGCGCCGCATACCAACGGCCGCGAGCTGGACGTGGACGCCACTCTGGCCCGCTTCGTGGCCCAGATCAATAGCGACAACCACGCCGTGCCGCTCATCATCAAGGAGATCACGCCGCTGGCCCACTCCGGGGCGACGGCGGCCGAACTGGGCATCACCGAATTGATCACCGAGACGACGACCTGGTTCTACGGTTCATCCGACGCGCGCAAGCACAACATTGCCCGCGCCGCGGCCAACTTCTACGGCGTTGTCGTGGCTCCCGGCGAGGAGTTCTCCTTTAACCGCTATCTCGGCTCCGTCAGCGAGACGGATGGCTATGAGGT
>NZ_JAYRVJ010000254.1:0-12536 GCF_041918635.1 Promineifilum sp. (SeqCode) | reverse complement strand
GGCAGGCCCAGGTCGTGGCCGAACTCGTGGGCGAAGACACCCACGCCGCCGTTCTCCGGCTCGATGGTGTAGTCGCCGATCCAGTAGTCGGAGCCGCCGATGCGGATGCCGCCGGCCGGGTTGAAGTCCGGGCCGTCGCTGCCGATGTTGTTGTAGAAGGCATACCAGCGGTGGCTCCAGATGGCATCACTGCCGGCCACGCCGCCGCCCGCCTCCTCGCCTTCGCCGGAGTGAACCGACTGGAAGTGGTCGATGTAGCCATCCGGCTCGTCGAAGTTGCCGTCGCCATCGAAGTCGTAGCGATCCCAGACGTCGAATTGGCTCAGGTAGGCGTTGATCTGGGCGTTGGACATGCCGGCGGCGCGCTGGGCGTTGAACCAGTTGTTGGCCGAGTGGCGCACGAAGAGCCAGACGGTGGCGCAGACACTGCTGCCGCAGGCGTTATTGCCATAGCGGGCCGTGTTCCAGGGCACGCGCACCCAGTCGGTCACGTCGCCGCCGACAGTGTAGACGCCCGACGACTGCTCCAGGTAGTAATTGCGCATGGAAACAGCCCCAGGCGCATCGTTGAAGAGCAGGTCCTCGTAGTAGGCCTGGCTGAAGTCGGGAACCCAGATGGTGGTGTTGTCCACGCTGCGGTCGGGTTCGGCGATCTGATTGCGCTGCGGGCCGCGGATGCCGCCGTATTGGGGCATGACGCGATTGCCGAACTCGCCCAGGATGGTGAAGATGAGGTCTTCATCTTCGAGTTGCACTTCGGCGTACGTGCTCGGGCCGAGTTGTTGGACGGGGCCGGCGCCGACGCCCTGGAGCCGCTGTTGCAGCGCCACCTGGCGCTGGGCGCGCTGCTGCTTGCCCAGCGGGTGGATCAGGTCATCGACGTTGCCGCCATAGGGCAAAAAGTCGGCGTCTTCTAGATCGGACTGTTGGCCCAGGGCCACGGCCGAGACGCCGATTAGCAGTACGGTCGTCAGCAGGAGAACTAGCAGTAGTTTGCGATACATCGTATCTCGATCCTCTTTCTGTCGTTTGTCCTCATTCTATCCAGTATGGCAGGAGCTACCCCCCAGCCGGGGACGCTCCTGAACGGACTTCCCTGTGTCTTGCTGCCCGTTACAAGTCTGTCACTATCGAATCGCATCACCTCCTGAGAAGAGAAGAATCCACAGATTTCGCACGGCTGTGGACAGCCGTGCGAAATCTGCGGATGAGTTCTGAAAAGTGGATAAGGGTTGTTGGCAGCAGAGGGCAGAACGCGCGTGAGGATAGGTGGCGGCCCCGCGCGGGAGCGGAGCCGTGAGAGGGTGTACCGATTGCAGCCGAACGAGAGCCGGAGCAATACCTATCATATGCAGCAGCACGCGTCTTTGAGATGGCTCTGCCGAGCAAAGTGCAGAGTGCTTGCCGTCAACGGCGGCCGGCCAGGCAAAGCGCGCCGTTACAGCAATGGGGCGCGTGGAAACGTGGGCCGACCTTACTGGACTTTAGCAGTATAAGTAATTATGTGGGCAGTGCGCAATAGGAGAATTTACCTATTTGTCTGTGCGAGGAAGAGGCTCACGCAAAGGGCGCCAAGAAAACCAAGAACGCAAAGAAGAACTCAGGAATCCTTCTTTGCGTTCTTTGCTTCTTTGCGCCCTTTGCGTGAGCCTCTAAGCGTTGACGATCTCGCCGCCGTTGGGGTGGATGATCTGGCCGACTATATAGGATGAGTCGGCCTCGGAGGCCAGGAAGACGTAGGCCGGGGCGCACTCCTCCGGCTGGCCGGGGCGACCGAGGGGCGTGTCCGCGCCGAACTCGTCCACCTTCTCGGCGTCGAAGGTGCTGGGGATGAGCGGCGTCCAGATGGGGCCGGGGGCCACGCCGTTCACGCGAATGCCCGTGCCCCGCTTGGCCAGTTGCGCGCCCAGCGAGCGGGTGAAGACGGTGATGGCCCCCTTGGTGGCCGAGTAGTCCACCAGGTGGGGGCTGCCGCGGAAGGCGGTGACGGAGGTGGTGTTGATGATGGCGTCGCCCCACTTCAGGTGGGGCAGCGCGGCGCGGGCCATATAGAAATAGGCGTGGATGTTCGTGGCGAAGGTGCGCTCCCACTGCTTGCTGGTGATGTCTTCCAGCTTTTCCTGCGGGTGCTGCTCGGCGGCGTTGTTGACGAGGATGTTCAGACCGCCCAGCTCCTTCACCGTGCGCTCGACGGCCTCCTGGCAGAACGCTTCGTCGGCCACGTCACCGGCCAGCAGCAGGCAGCGGCGGCCTTCGTCCTTGACCAGCTTCTCGGTCTTCTTGGCGTCCTCATGCTCATTCAGGTAGACGATCGCTACGTCAGCCCCCTCGCGGGCATAGAGCAGGGCCACGGCGCGACCGATGCCGCTATCGCCGCCGGTGATCAGGGCGACTTTGCCCTTCAGCTTATCGGCCGGACGGTAGTCGGGAGCCTGATACTCCGGGCGGGGCGTCATCTTCGTCTCGCGGCCGGGCTTGGTTTTCTGGGTCTGGGGCGGGATGTCGGCGGTGGTGGGTTGCTTGTCCTGTTTGTTGGGGGTGGTCTTGGATTTAGTCATGGCGGGAGGATAGCGGCCATGGGTTAGACGGGGGTGAAAGGGAACTGAGTAGTGTAAGAATGGGACGAAGCATGGGACGCTGATAACGCTGATTGGGCGCTGATTTTCGGTGATAAGAATCTTGGTTTCTTATCCGCGTCAATCAGCGTCCAATCAGCGTGCCATTTCTTCCGGTCGATAGCCCACTTGCTCTGGATGGGCTACTATCTTAAGAAGAGTGATCCGCAGATTACGCAGATTTCGCAGATTACCAGATGGAAGCACATTACTTTTCGACGGGGGATGAGTTCCGCCAGTGGCTGGCAGAGCACCACATCACGACGGACGAGTTGTTGCTGGGCTTCTATAAGAAGGACAGCGGTCAAACGGGCATCAGCTACGCCGAGGCGCTGGACGCGGCGCTGGCCTACGGCTGGATCGATGGCATCCGGCGGCGGGTGGACGACGCGCGCTACACCATCCGCTTCACACCGCGCCGACCGGGGAGCATCTGGAGCGACGTCAACATCCGGCGCGCGACCGAACTGGAGGCGGCCGGGCTGATGGCCCCCGGCGGACTGGCGGCGTTCCACGGGCGGGATGAGGCCAGGTCGCGCCAGTACTCTTACGAGCGGCGGCAGGGGCTGGATGAGGCGGCCGAGGCGGCATTGCGGGTCAATCCGGCGGCGTGGGCCTTCTGGCAGGCGCAGCCGCCCTCTTACCGGCGGCCGGCGGCGCAGTGGGTGATGAGCGCCAAGCGGGAGGAGACGCGCCAGCGGCGGCTGGCGACGCTGATCGAGGATTCGGCCAACGGCCTGCGGATCAAAGAGTTACGACGCTAAAAGAAGACAAGCGGCTGAAGAAATGGCTACGGATTTTCACGGAAGAAACGGATAAAGAACAGATCGGTACAGAATTCGCTTTTTATCCGTGTCTTCCGTCCAAATCCGTAGCCATTTATTTAGAATCAGCGGACTATTGCCTCAAGCCGACAGCCACACGGCCAGCGTCAGGGCCAGGGCGATGAGAGCCAGGATGAGGTAGACGGGGTTGCTGAGGCCCGCCTTGAAGACGGCAGTGGAGGAATCGAGCGCGGCGCCCCCCTGCCCCAACTCCTGCAACCGCTTGCGCAGCGCGCCCACCCACGGTTCGACGAGCACGCTGCCATCGGGGAAGACGAGGGTGGGCACACTCTCATAGCCGCCGGTGAGCTGGCGCAGGCGGGCAGCGGCCTCGGCGTCCTGGCGGATATCGAGGTAGTTATAGGCCACACCGGCCTCGTCTAGCAGCCGGCGAACGGGCGTGACGGAAGGGCAACCGGGGCGGCCGTAGAGCAGGATGCGGTCGGGGTGTAGTTCCATTATTGTTTCAGTCCCTCTGAGCTAGAAGCAAACGGCAGGCTCGCGATAAGTCTGTTCACACCCTACACAGTTAACGGTACACCTCGCGGCGATGCCGCACGCGCACCATCGTCACTATCTGTTCGGTATCGTCGATTTGGTAGACGACCCGATAATCTCCTACGCGAATCCGCCAACCCTCAACCGCGCCCGACAGTCTGCGGGTTCCGGGTGGACGTGGCTCGTCGCGCAGAGCCAGGATGCGTTCATTGACGCGCTCGAATAGAGGGCCGGCCAACCGGCGCAGATCTGCTTCGGCCGAACGTTTGACGCGCAATCGGTACACGATCAGCCTCGCTGGCGGAGTTCCAGCAAGAAGTCATCATAGTCTCGTTCAGGTTCGCCCGCAGCGGCATCCAGCGCGGCCAGGTCGGCCAGGTCTTCCAGTTGAGCCAACAGAGCCTCATACTGTTCATAAGCCACCAGGACAGCTGCGGGGCGGCCGTGCTGAGTGATGTAAATTGGCCCGCCTTCGCGCGCGGCCGTCAGGGCGTCACTTGTATTGCGGCGTAGATCGCTGACCGGCATGATCTTAGTAGTCATAGATAGAGCGCTCCAATGTACACTATACGGTACATACATTGGCAGTATAACAGATGTGTCTGGACTTGTCAGGTCTAGACGCTCTCTTCCACCTCCCACACCTCCACGTGCTCTACCACCTCCCCCGGCTCCAGGCGAACGAGCGGGCCGAGCGTCTCCAGTTCGAGAAACTTGTCGCTGGTGTAGACCTCGACGTTGCAGCCGAAGTCGACGTGCGGCCGGTCGGGTTGAGGGTCGAAGCGCTTGCGGAAGGTGACGCCCTGGTAGCGGTACTCCACATGACCGGCGTGGTTCATGTAGCCCACCTTGAAGGGCTGAGCCAGCGGCCGGGCGGCAACCTCGATGGCCTCCTCGGTCAGTCGCAGCCGCGGATCGTCCCAACGGCTGTAGGGCCAGAGGACCAGCAGGCGGTTGGGCAACAACCCCTCGGCGTCGAGTTGGCCGGGCGTGGGCAGGATGGCTTCGCCGCCGGTGCGCAGTTGGGTGATGGCCCACGGGGCGAGTTCCACTGCCCACAGCCCCAAATTGGTCAGCCGGTGCGTCAGTCGCACCTGGGCCGCTTGCGGGTGCAGAGCGATAACCAACTCCTTGCGCATGCCGGTGTGAGGCTCGTCGCAGGTCAGGCGCGCGCCGCCGGTCCGGGTCTCCACCTGGAGGCCGCCGTCATCGGGGACGTAGGTGCGCGCGGCCGTCTCCGGCGCGTGCCACAACCGGTGGCCGCCCCACAGGTGAAACGGGCCGTAGGGGGACGGCAGTTGAGCCTCGGGCACCTCGGCCAACAGGTTCTGGCCCAGTTTGTGAGGGATGAGCCGTACAATACGTGGCCCGGCGTGGGCCAGGTAGTCAAGGGTCAGGTAGTCGTTTTGCAGACGGTGGGTGGGTAAGGTGTAGTAATCCATAGTAGTTGTCAGTTGATAGTTGCTAGTTGATAGTGAACAGTAGGTCAGTGTCCAGTAGATCGGTACTCGGTCAGAAGTGACAGGTTATTGGCTTGTAGAAGGCGATGGAAGATGTCGTCTACCAAGGCCGAGGCCAGACGTCGCTCCGGAGCCGGTTGCCTTGCAAGTATACCCTACCTATTCAACCACTTGCTGTATCGGGCAATCGAAACAGTATAAGAAGAAATATCATACGATTAGTGGCTTAATTACGCATGCGTCTATGTTACACTGCCTGTGTTGGTCGTAAGGGGCGGGACACGATTCACCTGTATTCTCAGAGGGGTGTCTTGGCTACTCAAAACGCCGGCCAGCGTACATCACTAATTTTGGAGGCAATCATGGCACGTCTATCTCTATACTGGCGCTCAGGAATCGTAGCCAAGCTGATCATCCTGGCAGGCGCACTGTTCCTTTCTTGCGGACTCTGCACGGCGGTCTTTCTGGCGATGCCAACGCCAGATTCAGACACACCCGCAAATACGACGGTCGTCGTTGTGACAGCCACGTTCGACGGTGCAGCCCAGGCCGTCGCTGAGGCTACTCAAGACGCGCTGAACGCGGAAACGAGCACGATCGCAGCTTTTCCAACGGCTACGGAAGTGCCGGCGACGGTCACCGCTCACCCGACTGATACACCGATTACGGTAACGGCTACCCCGCGGCCGACGCACACCACGATTCCGCCCACACCAACCCCTGACGACGCGGCGACGGCGACAGCCGCAGCCGAGGAGGCTGCAGCGGATGAGGTGGCCGCTGAGCTGGCCTACCGAGCCGAGATGATCGAGATCGGCGAGGAGTACGTGCTGTCATTGGAGGGCATCGCCAAACAATCAGGGTTAGCCAGCGATGATCCCACCGTGATTATTGACAATGATTGGAAGGTTGATACCGTGGTGTACCTGACAATGTTGAAGCTGGCGAACGATCGAGTGAGAGGCTTAGAGCCGCCGGCGCGCTTTGCCGATGCTCATGCCGAGATGCTCACGGCGGCCGATCACTTTGACCTGAGCGTGCAATACTACGCGGAGGGTGTAGATGAGTTGGACGCCAACAAGCTCGATTTGGCGGCGACGAATATGCAACTGGGTAACGAGGCTGTTCGCCGCGCCGCCGACATACTTGGGGCTCTAGGGAGTTAAGGCGTTGCAGCGTGGCAGACCTGACAGGTCCCGGAAGACCTGTCAGGTCTATTCCGTTTCCGCAAAGGGATCAAGAAGATACAGATCGGGAATCCAGGCGAAGTCGGCCGTGTTGCGAGTAACAAGGGTGCGGTGATGAACCAGGGCGGTGGCGGCGATCAGCGCGTCGCCTAGGCCAATATGGCGCTGTTGGCGGAGCTTTACGGCCTGTGCCAGAACTGGTCGATCGAGGGGTAGAACGCTCAGGTCGTCGAATAGTTGTTCAATCACCGCTTTCTGCCGTCCGCTCAAACGGTGGTAGCCCAACACCTCGACGTAAGTAATCGCCGAGACGGCTGGCAGACGTTGCACGACGAATCGCTGTAACGACCGATTCCCACCTAGAAACGCGTAGATCAGGATGTTACTGTCTACAAGCATTACTCATCCCGTCCCGGCAGTGGCCGATCCTGTCTTATCTCGCGCTGCCAGGTAATCGGATCATCAATCTCCGCGAACGCGCCCGACATCGACAGTTCATACAGCGCGTCGGCTACCCGTTGGCGGCGATCCTCAAGCGTCTCCTCTGCTTCGGGTACAAATGTAACGTAAACAGATACGGCTTCCTGCTCAGAGGGTAACTGGGGTGTTTCTTCTGTCCATTCTAACCGATTGCCCTTTAGGACGGCGCGGTAGGTCGCTAACATCGTCTATTTACCTCAACAACCGCGATCTCGTTTATAAGACAAGTATACCTCATCCAGCCCGGTACAGACGGATTTGCTGATTCTTGACAAATGGCTACGGATTCAAACGAATGACACAGATTCAGTCGTTCACTTCACTCCGGAATCCGTCTTCTTCTGTCGTAACCCGTAGCCATTTCTTCGGCCCTGCACGGGCGGGTTTCAAACCCAACCCTACGCTTTTCCCACCACTCCCATCGCCCGCATCTCCTCAATGAAAGCAGCATCGACGCCGTGGGTACGCAGGGCCAGCAGCTGCTCGGGCGTCAGGTCGGCGAAGCCGGCGGCCTTCATCTCGGCCGCGAATTCGGGCGTCACGTCGTGAACGCTCATGGCGGTCAGTTCGTCGGGCGAGAGATCGCCGAAGCCCATCTGGCGCATCATGTCGATGAAGCCCGCGTCCACACCATGGATGCTCATCGCGACCAACTCATCAGCCGTCAGGTCGCTCAGCCCCGCCTCGCGCAGCAGGGCCACCGTCTTGGGGCTGACGCCGTGGATGCTCATGGCCACCAGGTCGTCAGGCGTCAGGTCGCCCAGGCCCAGGTCGCGCATCTCGCGGATGAAGTCCTGGGTGACGCCATGGATGCCGAAGGCCACGATGTCGTCAACGCTCAGGTCGAGGCCCAACCCGCGCAACTCGCGCACGAATTCGGGGCGGATGCCGTGGATGCCGAAGGCGACCACGTCATCGGTGCTGATGTCGCCCAGCAGGGCGCGCATCTCGCGCACCAGGGCGGGGTTGACGCCGTGAATGCCGAAGGCGACGATGTCATCGGTAGTCAGGTCAAGGCCCGCCTCGCGCAACTCGCGCACGAACTCCGGGCGGATGCCGTGGATGCCGAAGGCGATCACGTCATCGGTGCTGATGTCGCCCAGCAGGGCGCGCATCTCGTTCAGGTAGGCGGCGTCGATGCCGTGCGTGCGCAGTTGCAGCACCTGGTCGATCACGTCGGCGCGGCGGCCGCGCGGCGGACGAGGCGGCCGCGGGGCGCGCGGTGGGCGCGGCGGGGTGGGCATAGGCGGCCGGGGCGGCGTCCAGCCCCACTCGGGCGAGCCGGACGGCCCAGCGCCAGCCCCGGCCTTCTCGGCCGCCTTCAACACCATCGGGTCCTGCTCAACCGGCGCGCCCAGCGCGCCCAGCAGCATCTCGGCCTCGGCCACGTTGATCTTGCCCGCGGCCAGCATTTCCAGAATTTGGATTCGTTCGTCGTTCATTGGGTTCATTCTCCTTGACAGTATCAGGTTGAGGGGCAACCCACTTCAGAAAGGGGGTTGCGCCCGGATGGATCGCATCTGGATTTAGATCGTCAGGATGGATAGCCATGTCCACTCCTTCCAGGGGCTAGGGGTTAGGTGCCAGGGACCAGGGAAAAGCGTTCTTCCCTAACCCCTAGCCCCTAGAACCTAGCCCCTAAGCTGCTCGGCCGCCTGCTCAGCGGTGAGCTCGCCGCGGCGGAGTTGGTCGAGGATGGCCCGGCGGGCTTCGGCGTCGGGGCGGGTAGCCTCGAGTCGAACGCCGGCCGGCCGGGCGGGATTAGGGCGCGCGTCGCGCCGCCGCCCGCGTCGCCCCTCGGACTCGGGCTCTACTTCGCCCTCCTCGACCGACCCGTCTTCTTCTTCCCCCTGGAACCTGGAACCTGGAACCTGGCCCCCTTCTTCCAGTCCCATGCCGGCGATAATCTCGTTCAGCCGGCCGCGAATGGTCCAGTAGGAGACGCCCAACTCGCGCTCCATGTCCTTGACGTTGCCGCGGCTGCGGACGAAGAGGAGCATGAAGGCCAGATCCTCCGGGGCCAGACGGCAGAAGGGGCAGGGGGCGTAGCGGCTGCGGACAACGGTGTCGCACGTCGTGCAGGTCACTTCGCTGACAATCATCTCGCTGCCACAAGTTGGGCAAGACTCAAGAATTTTGCGCATTTCGATTACTCCGTCAAATATGTTGGCATATTAGCTCACTTTTTTGGTTTTGTCAACAAGGAATTTGTGGAATGGGCTGACAACCTGCTCTATACAGCTTGTAATCGGGCAATTTTGAGTTTTAAGAAATGGGTACGGATACCGATGGAGAATACGGAGTAAGAACGGATTCAATCCTTCACCCTTATGGGCCGGCCACACCTGACCGGTCTGCGGCCAATATGTCAGGTCTAGGGAACGCCTTGCAACACCCCCACCTCCGTCCTGACAACCTTCAACAATACCGCCCCCTCCCGCTCGATCACGTGAGCCGGCGTCAGGTGCGCGTCCACCCACTCGGTCAGCCCGTCATACTTGTCTCGCCGGGCCATGTAAACGACGTAGAGCGTCTGGTTGGGCGGCAGGGTGGGCAGGGCCTCGTCGGCGATGAGGCGGGGGTCGTCGGGCAGGTGCAGGCGCAGCAGGTGGCCGCCAACGCGGGGCAGGATGACGGCGTCGGGTTCGGCGTGGTCGCTCAGCCACCCGGCCGCGGCCAGGAAGGAACTGCCCCAATACTCCTGCGGAAAGCGGTCGGCCGCGCCGCTCACGCCGCCGGCCAGGGCGTTGTAGTAGATGCCCTGGTAGGGGTGGAGGCGGATGAGGGCGGTGACGGTGGGGGCGAAGGCGAGGGCCAGGAGGAAGAGGCCGGCGAGGGCGCCGGCGCGCCCGTGGAGGCCCGGCCAGCGGCGGCGGGCGGCGTCCCACAGCGCGGCCACGCCCAGCCCGAACAGCCCGGCGAAGGCGACCAACCCGTCCATCAAATGGCGCGTCCCGTCGTATTGGGGGATGGTCGGCCAGGTGGAACGAACCAGGGCGAGGAGGAAGAGGCCGAGGAGGAGCAGGGCGGCGGGTAAGTCGTAGCGCAGGCTGTCAGCCTGCGACGAGGAAGGCAGGCTAACAGCCTGCGCTACAACGCGGCGGGCGGCGACGGCCGCGCCGAACAGGCCGCCGAGCAGGACGAGGGGCGGCGTCGTCAGGGCGAAGAGGACGGGGGTGTAGTGCCAGGGCAGGGTTTGGCCGACGAGCCAGATCTGACCGTCGTAGAGGACGCGCAGGCCGCGGCCGGCGTCGGCGGCGAAGCGCAGGTGCTCGCCCAGCCGGCCGAGCGGGTCGGCCCACAGCCAGGGCCAGGCGGCCAGGAAGACGAGCAAGGCCAGGGGGAGATGCCAGGGGAGGTACTGGTAGCTCTTAGTCAGGCGATTCATCGCCGTCTCTGGCGCGCCGCGGGAAGAACGGCGATGAATCGCCTGACTACAAGCGGGCAGATAGGCTAGGAGAATGAGCGGATAGACCTGCAGGGCGATGACCCGGACGCCCATTGCCAACCCGGTCGCCACGGCCGACAGCACGGCCCAACGCGCCCGGCCGAGCCGCGCCGCCTGCCAATAGGCCCACAGAGCCAGCAGGACGAGGGCGGCGAAAGGCACGTCCTTCAGGTTGTTGTGGGCGTGCTCGAAGAAGAGCGGGTAGGTGGTCAGGGCCAGCGTCGCCGCCAGCGCCGCCGCCGGCCCGAACGCCTGCCAGGTGAAACAGGCCAGCACGAAGACGGTCAACGCGGCGAAGAGCAGGACGCTCAGGTGGTAACCGGCAAAGCCAATAGAGGGGCCGAACAGGCGCACAGCCGCCGCGTGGGTCAGGTTGGCGGCGACGTTGGCGACGGGCGGGTACTGGTGCGGAGCGTTGAAGTTGCGGTTGTACAGCGGCGGGCGGTCGTCCTCCTCCTGGTAGAGGGCATCGTAGCGGCCGAAGTCGAGCCAGCCGGCGTCGCCCGTGCGGTAGAACTGGAGGGTGTGGTAGCCGGTGAGCAGATTCTCCGGCGAATCCCAGGTGATGCCGTAGCGGCCGAGCGTTAACAGGCCGATGAGCAAGAACAGGCCGGCGGCGGCCAGGGCGAAGGGGTATGGCGAGCGGGTGGGCACGGGGCATTATATAGGGGCCAGGGGCCAGGGGCCAGGGAAGCGCGCGCTTCCCTGGTGCGGATCGATGGTGAGGATTTTGGCCCGATTTCATACGAGCTATGCTATACTATTAGGGGGCCTTCCCCCGTCGCGAGCCACATTTCCAACCTATTGACAGGAGCCTTATCATGCACCGTTCCCGTCTGCTCCGTTCACTTTTCCTCTTGTTCGGCCTGCTCGTCCCGGCGCTGGGGCTGGGGGCAGCGGCCACGCTCACCTTTCACCAGTCGGCCGCGCTGCACGCCGGCGACCCCGAAAGCCGGGCCACCTTCGGCGGGGCCATCGCCTTTAAGGAGGACGCGTCCGGCGTCGCTACCGCCTTTATCGGCGCGCCGCGCTGGAGCGGCGATGGCCGCCTCAACCAGGGCGCGGCCTACGTCTTCACCCGCGGCGCGTCCGGCTGGGCCCAAACGCAGCGCCTGGTGGCCAACCCGCCGGAGATCGGCGGCACCTTCGGCAACAGCATCGCCCTCGACCTGGACACGCCCGGCGGCCCCACGGCCGTCATCGGCTCGTTCTACGCCAACGCCAACCCGTCCATCCCTGGCGATCATACCGGCGAGAGCGGCGCGGCCTTCGTCTTCGTCCGGACCGGCGGCGTGTGGGTGCAGCAGGCCAGGCTGCAGGCCCCCCAGCAGTTGCCCGCCGCCCGGTTTGGCGCGTCCGTCGCCATCGACGGCGATACCCTGGTAGTCGGCGCCCCCAATAGCGACCCCGGTGAGGAGGCCGTCTACGTCTGGACGCGCAGCGGCGCGACCTGGACGCTGCAAGGCAAGCTGCTCGGCAACCAGCCCGACGTCAGCTTCGGCGGCCCGGTAGCCATCCAGGGTGACACTATCCTCGTCGGCGCGACAGGCCAGACGGTGGACGGCGACGCGGCCCAGGGCGCGGTGCACGTCTTCACCCGCGCCGGCGGCGTCTGGTCGGCGGCCGGCCGCTTCAGTCCGGCCGACGCCGGCCCGGACGCGCGCTTTGGCAGCGGTATCGCCTTCGATGGGAATACGGCGCTTATTGGGGCCTATGGCCCCGGCGTGGCCTACGTCTACAGCCGCGCCGGTGGCGTGTGGACGCAAGGGCCTAAGCTGGCCCCGCCCAATTACGACAACCTGCCGATCAACGTCAACGCTGTGGCCCTCCATGGCGATCTGGCGGCCATCGGCTCCTACGACTTCCGCGTCAACGACGACCCGGACGTGGCCGGCGGGGCCTACGTCTTCCAGCGCGCCGGCGGGACGTGGTCGCCGGTCGAACTGCTGATGCCCGGCGACACTGACTACCAGGACGACGCCGGTGTGCCCCTCGCTATTCAGGGCAATACCATACTGGTCAGC
>NZ_JAYRVJ010000253.1:0-8525 GCF_041918635.1 Promineifilum sp. (SeqCode) | reverse complement strand
CGAGTGGCTGCCCTATGCCGAGCGCCACACGGCGGCCGTGGCCTGCGAGGCGTGCCACGTGCCCACGCTCTACGCGCCGGCGCTCCAGTCCATTGACTGGACGGTGCTCGACGCGGCCGGCCAGCCGGTGCGCGCCTACCGTGGCCTGGAGGGCGACGCGCTCGCTCCGGCGACCCTCATCACCGGCTACCAGCCCGTCCTGCTGCCCCGCGCCAACCCGGACGGCACGACGACGCTGGCCCCGTTCAACCTGATCAGCAGTTGGTACTGGGTCTACGGCGACCCGGCCCGGCCCGTGCCTCTGCGCGACCTGCAAGCGGCCTACTTCAGCGACCCTGCGCAGGGTGAGTATGCCGGCGAAATCCTGGCCTCCTTTGACGGCGATGGCGACGGCCAGCTATCCACGCCAGAACTTAACATAATCACTGACGCCCAGGTGGCGGCCGTCCGCGACCGGCTGGCCGCCCGGGGTCTCGACAACCCGCGCATTGCGGGCGAGGTGGAGCCTTACGGCATCCACCACAACGTCGCCGATGGGGAGTGGGCGACGCGAGAGTGCCGCGCCTGTCACGGCTCAGATTCCAAGCTGGCCGCGCCCATCGAACTCTCTGGACGGACGCCCGGCGGCGTAGAACCAACATTGGCCGAGAATGGACTGGTGAGCTGGCCCGGCGCGATTGAGGCGGGCGAGGGCGGGACGCTGCACTTCGCGCCGGACACGGGCGAGGCCGGCCTGTATGTGCTGGGCCACAACGCGGTACGGCTCATCGACTGGCTCGGCGCGCTCATGGTGCTGGGCGTGTCGGCCGGCGTCGTCGTCCACGGCGGCCTGCGCTTCTTCGCGGCGCGCCGGCGGGCGAAAGAGGCTGGCGAGCCAGGCGCGCCGGCCGGGACGCATCAGGTCTACATGTATGACGTTTACGAGCGACTGTGGCACTGGCTCCAGACGGCGGCCATCCTGCTGCTGCTCTTCACCGGCCTGATCATCCACAAGCCGGATATGTTCGGCATCTTCAGCTTCGCCTACGTCGTTCAGGTGCACAACATCCTGGCCCTGCTGTTGGTCATCAACGCCGCCCTCTCGCTCTTCTACCATCTGGCGAGCGGCCAGATCCGCCAGTTCATCCCCCGGCCGCGCGGCTTCTTCGACCAGGCGGCGCAGCAGGCCATCTACTACCTGCGCGGCATCTTCCGGAACGAGCCGCACCCGTTCGAGAAGACGCGCGAGCGCAAGATGAACCCCTTGCAGCAGGTGACGTACGTGATGGTGCTGAATGTCCTGCTGCCGTTGCAGATCATCACCGGCGCGCTGATGTGGGGCGCGCAGCGCTGGCCGGCCGCAGCCGGGGCGTTGGGTGGCCTGCCCTTCCTGGGGCCGCTCCATTCGCTGGTGGCCTGGACGTTCGCCGCGTTCATCATCCTCCACGTCTACCTGACCACCACCGGCCCGACGCCGGCGGCGGGGATCAAGGCCATGATGCTGGGCTACGAGGCTGTCGAGGCGCACGAGGCCCAGCCCATGGCCGGCACGACGGACTAACGATGGAGAGATAAGAGCTCACGCAAAGAACGCAAAGAAGAAATCTCTTTTGGCGTTCTTAGCGTTCTTTGCGCTCTTTGCGTGAGCTCTTTCCAAGTGAGGCAAGAGAATGACGACGATTTCGACGCCACAGATCGAAGAGACACCGGAAGCCAAAGCGGTCGCCGGCCGGCGCGCCCGGCCCTACGTCCACCCCTATGCCGGCGGCATCCTGCTGGGCCTGGTGCTCTTCGCGACCTTCTTCCTGACCGGCAACGGCCTGGGCGCGTCCGGCGGCATGAACCGGCTAGTCGTCTGGCTGGAAGACCTCCTCGCGCCCGGCCACGTCGATCGCACCGCCTACCTGACCAGCATGGCCGGCGGCGAGGCTAACCCGTTCGATAGCTGGGTCGTCTTCGTCTTCATCGGCCTGTTCATCGGCGGCGCGCTGTCGGGCTGGCTCTTTGGCCGCACGAAGGTCGAGACGCAGGGCGGCCCCCACACCCCCGTGCGCGTGCGCTGGCTATTCGCCTTCCTGGGCGGCAGCGTCATGGGCTACGGCGCGCGCCTGGCCCGCGGCTGCACCAGCGGCCAGGCCCTTTCCGGCGGCGCGGTGCTGTCCGTCGGCAGTTGGGCCTTCATGTTCGCCGTCTTCGCCGGGGCCTATGCCCTGGCCTACTTCGTCCGCAAATTGTGGAACTAAGAATGGCTTACGCAAAGCTAGGGATTAGGGACTAGGGACTAGGGAAGAGCGTTCTTCCCCTAGCCCCTAGCCCCTAGAACCTAGCTTTGCGTGATCCTCTTCGGAGCATGACATGGCGCCGTTTCCGTTAGCACTCGCCGAGCTCATGGGCCACTGGGGCCAATACATCGTGTATCTGCTGATCGGCATCGCCTTCGGCTTCGCGCTGGAGGTGTCGGGCTTCGCCAACGCCCCCAAGCTCGCCGCTCAGTTCTACTTCAAGGACATGACCGTGCTCAAAGTCATGTTCGGCGCCATCGTCACGGCGATGGTGCTCATCTTTCTCGCCTCTGGGCTGGGGTTGCTTGATTTCTCGTTGGTCTACGTGAACCCGACGTACTTGTGGCCGGGCATCGTTGGCGGCCTGGTCATGGGCGTCGGGTTCATCCTCGGTGGTTTCTGCCCCGGCACCTCGCTTGTATCGGCCGCCGTGGGCAAGATCGACGGGCTGATCTTCGTCCTGGGCGTCCTGTTCGGTATCTTCGCCTTTGGCGAGACGGTCGGCTTCTACGAGGAGTTCTGGTACTCCTCCTACCTGGGCCGCTTCACCATCCCCGAATGGCTGGGGCTGCCCTATGGCGTGGTCGTCGTGCTGATCGTGCTGATGGCCCTATTCATGTTCTGGGGCTCAGAGCAACTGGAGCGCATCTTCGGCGGCCGCGACCTGAGCCAGGAACCAAAGTGGCGCATCTACGCCGGGGCGGGGCTGCTCGGCCTGGCCGTGCTCGTCGCCTTCATCGGCCAGCCGGACACGGCCGAGAAGTGGGCGCGCATCGAGGCGACCGAGATGGCGCGGCTGGACAACCGGGAGGTGCAGATCCATCCGGCCGAACTGGCGAAGACCATGACCGACGACACCCTGCGCACCATCATCCTCGACGTGCGCCCGGAGGCCGACTACAACCTGTTCCACCTGCAAGAGGCGCGCCACGCGCCCCTGGCCCAACTGCCGGCGCTGCTCGATGAACTCCACGACGCGCCGGCCAACACCGTCGTCGTCGTCGTCGGCAACGACGAGACCGCGGCCACCGAGGTGTGGCGCTACCTGCGCGCCGAGAGTGTCCGCAGCGCCTACATCCTGGAGGGCGGGATCAATAACTGGTTGCGCACCTTCGGCGACGAGACGTTCGTGGCCGAGAACGCCCTGACCGGCGTCGGGGATGACCAACTGGCCTTCCGCTTCCCGGCGGCCATCGGCTCGGCCTACCCCTTCGCCGCGCCCAACGAGCAGTTGGCCGCGGGCCTGACCTACACGCCCAAGATCGTCCTGGAGGTGAAGCGCGGGCCGGGCGGCGGCGGCTGCGGCTGAGCAGTTGGTTCGTAGTCAGGCAATTTATTGCCGTTCTGCCTGTTCTCGCGCGAAGAACGGCAATAATTTGCCTGACTACGAACCGGACAGGCTGCTGTAGGCGGTTACGCCTGACCCGCTTGCCCGGCCCGTCGCAGTCGGCTACTATCAGGCGCAAGCTATGAGCAACTCAGAGAAATGGCGTGGGTTCGCGCTACTCCCCAGCGACATAGGCCGGCGGGTGAATGCACTGGCGCCGTTCCTCGCTGGTCATGGCGTGCGCCTGGCCTACCTCTTCGGCTCGTTGGTCCGGGCATTCGAGGGCGCGTCCATTCCCGTTCACGATGTCGACCTGGCCCTGCTGACCCCGCCCGGCCAACCGTCCTACCTCCTCCACCAGCCCCTCTGCGAGCACCTGGGCATCGAGCGGCTCGACCTCATAGACCTGCGGCGGGCCACGTCGGAATTTCGCTTTGCGATCATCAGCGAAGGGCGTTGCCTATATGCCGCCGATGACGAGGAGCGGTTGGCCTTTGAGTTGGCGACCCTGCGCGAATACAAAGATCGGGCGCACGTGCGCCGGATGCACGAGCAGCTGTTGCGGGAGCGGTTCGCCCGATGGTCCTGAAACGCGAGAGTGTCAGTGGTCGCCTGGAAGAGCTAGACCGCATTCTGTCGGAGCTACTGCTGTACGAGTCGGTCACGGTAGATGACCTGCTCGACGACCTGAGCCAGCGCTGGATCATCGAGCGCGGCCTTATCGCTGCGGCCGGGATCATCCTGGACATTGCCGAACACATCCTGGTCGCCCACTTTGGCGCCTACAGTAACACCTATGAGGCCAGCTTGGCCGGTATCCACGAGCGCGGTGTTGTCTCCGACACAACGTACCAGCAACTCAAGGGCCTTGGCGGCTTCCGCAACATTCTGGTGCATCTGTATCAGGACGTTGACATAACCCAGCTGTGGCAGAACTATCGCAAGGCGCTCAGTGTTTTTCCTCAGTTTGTGAGAGAAGTTACTGTCTGGCTAGATCGTGTAGATTTATAACGCGCCCAGTACATAGTCAGGCAACGAATGGCCGTTACCCGCGCGAGTGGGAAAAGAACGGCAATGAATTGCCTAACTACGAACCGGACAGGTTGCGCTATGGGCCTATAGGCGATTGCCTATACCATCTGCCACTCCCGCATCGCGGCAGCGCTAATTAGCGCCAGAATCCGCGTTCCATCGGCGTCCCATTCTCTTCTCCAGGCGCAATGCCGTTTATTTGTGCAATTACAGAGAGCATCGCTACAATTGCGCGCCTGTCGGGAGGAGATTAGTCAGCATGAAACCGGACTTTGCGCGGGCAAAAAGCTACGTTTTTGGCCGGTTGGCGCGCGAACTGCCGCCCCAATTGACGTATCATTCGCTGTGGCACACCCGCGACGACGTGTTGCCGGCTGCCCGACGCCTGAGCCGCTGCTCCCGCCTCGATGACGAGACGCGCCTGCTGCTGGCGACGGCCGCGCTCTTTCACGACACCGGCTTTCTCCACAACTACAATGACCACGAGTCGGAGGGTATCGCCATTGCCCGCGCCGCCCTGCCGGGCCTGGGCTATTCGTCGGCGCAGGTCGAGGCTATCGGCCATCTCATCGCCGCCACCTGCATGCCCCAGCAGCCCAGCGACGACCTGCAAGCGCTCATGTGCGACGCCGACCTCGACCTGTTAGGTCGCGAGGACTTCTGGGGCCTGAACCGCAAACTGCTGGCCGAACTCCGCCACTATGGGCTGGCCCCCGAGAGCGAAGCGCAATGGCTGACCGGCCAGACCCGCTTTCTGGAAGAGCACCGCTACTTCTCCGCCGCCGCCCGCGCCCTCCGCGACGAGGGCAAAGCCCGCAACATCGCCCTCATGCACCGCGCCCTGGAGGCGCTGAACGGTTCGGGCGGGCCATATGTTGAGCAGGGTGGGGACTGAGGACCCGCCGCTGAGCCGGCCGCGTTCCCCAAGATATAACTTACGATAGAGGCGCGGTATCCGCTGGCCGGCTATCCTTGGGGGGAAATCGCCGGCAAGGATGCTCTGCCTGCGCCACATCGTTCCCAATTGAACACGCCACTATGACCCAAGAAATAATCACCGTCAGCAACTTCCGCAAACAGTATGGCAACTTTACCGCCGTTGACGACATTAGCTTCGCCGTGACCCGCGGCGAGATCTTCGGCCTGCTAGGCCCCAACGGCGCCGGCAAGACAACTACCCTGGAATGCCTGGAGGGCATCCGCGCGCCGGACGCCGGGCAACTGCGCGTGGCGGGCATCGACCCGACGCGCGACCGGCGCGGCCTGCGCTCCGCCATCGGCGTCCAGCTTCAGTCGTCGGGTATGCCGGAGAGCATCACGCCCGACGAGGCGATGAAGCTGTTCTGCGCCTACCACGGGGCCGCGCCGCGCTACGATCTGTTCGACCGCCTGGGCCTGGCTGAGAAGCGTCAGACGCAGTTTCACGCCCTGTCCACGGGCCAGCAGCGCCGGCTGGCCCTGGCCCTCGCCGTGGCCCACCGGCCGCAAGTCATCTTCCTCGATGAGCCGACCGCCGGCCTTGACGTGCAGACTCGCGTTGAGCTGCATACGCTGATGCGCGAACTGAAGGCCGATGGCGCGACCATCGTCCTGGCGACCCACGACATGGCCGAGGCGGAGGAGATGGCCGACCGCGTGGCGATCCTGCTCCAGGGGCGCATCGTCACCATCGGCACGCCCATCCAGATCACCGCCACGGGCGCGGGGATGACCAAAGTCTCGGTGCACACGGTCGAGGGCCGTCTGCTCGCTAACGGCCACGCCTTCCCGGCTGTCGCCCGGCACACCGTCAAGGACAACTACGCTATCTACTACAGCACCGACATCGGCCGCACCGTCAGCGCGCTCATTGAAGCCGTCAACGCCGAGCACGATACACTGGTCGATCTGCGCGTCGAACGGCCGTCGCTCGAAGACCGGTTCCTTGAACTGACAAATAGTAAGAAGTGACCCCTCGGGAGAAGTACTCATGACCGCTTTCGCCAACCACTTTGGCTTCGAGTTCCGCACGGGCATCCGCAACCGGAGCCTGCTGCTGCTGAACTACCTGTTCCCGCTGGCCTTCTACCTGATGATGGGCTTCGTCATGACGGCGCTCAACCCGCTGTTCCGGGACGTGCTCCTGCCGGCGATGGTCATATTTGCCATCTACACCGCGGCCATCCTGGGCCTGCCGGACCCACTGGTGCAGGCGCGCGATGCGGGTATCTTCCGCAGCTATCTGATCAACGGCGTGCCCCGGCTCAACATCCTGGTCATTCCTGCGCTGACCACCTCGCTGCACCTGGTCATCGTCGCCGCCCTGATCGGCATCACCGCGCCGCTGCTCTTCGACGCGCCCACGCCTGTCAACTGGCCTGCCTTCATCGTTGTCTTCCTGGCGACGCTGTTGGCCTGCGCCGGGATGGGCGTGCTCATCGGCGTCATCTCGCCCAACTCGCGGGCCACAATGTTACTGTCGCAGCTTTTCTTTCTACCGTCCATGCTGATCGGCGGGCTGATGATCCCCTACGGCATGCTGCCGCGCGCGGCCCAGATCGCCGCGCACCTGCTGCCCTCCACCCACGCCATGAACGCCTTCCGGGGCTTGGCGATGGGACAGGCGGCCGATTTCTGGCCGTGGGGCTCGGTGCTGGTGTTGCTGGCCGGGGGCGTGACGGCCTTCGGGCTGGCGTTCTACCTCTTCCGCTGGGACAGCCAGCACACGAAGCGGCGGCTGCCGGTGGCCGCCGCCGCCTTGGCGCTGTTGCCCTACGCCGTGGGCGCCCTTGTTGTTAGCACTTATTGACAGTGGATTGACTCATAACTATACTTCTTAATAGGCTCACTCTTTGAATAAGGGTGGAGCAGCTCTTTGAAAACCTAATACTTAGGAGGTAGTGCATGAACCGCTTCAGTAGTAGCCTTCCGGAGGGTCGGTAAAATGGCCCCCCGGGAGCTCTCTCGTGTGGCGTTTAACTTAGCTAGCTGGATAGCGGCTTACGTGTCCAGACTATTGGTTAAACTGGAACTGCCCATATATTGTGCGTTCTGCATGTATATATACAGTTCTTTCCTGCGAGGAGCGCTTCCCGGAAGATATGATGACATCTTCTTCTGGATAGTGCTGATACAAGGGGTTTCATCGGGTCACTCGGGTGTATTCAGTTCACCCCTGATACGCAAGCTTCTCAGCGTCATCGTGGAGGCAATGTCAGCGAACCTGAAGTAGCCGACCGGTGACGCTCAGGGAGAGTGACCGGTCTTCGACCACGCTAGACTAGGCATAGGGTTTTCACAACAGGCCGCTCGGAAGAGCGGCCTGTTACTTTGATAGACGAAATCTACGCTATGCTAACTTCAGGAGGGTGAGGACGGCCGCGAAGTGACACGCGCTGGCCGCCAGGATGAAAAAGTGCCACACGGCGTGGGTGTAGCGGATTTTGGTCATGGCATAGAAGATTACGCCGACGGTGTATAGCCCGCCGCCGATCATCAGCAGCCACAGGCCGGGGCCGGGAATGTTGGCCACCATCTGCCGCCAGGCGATGATGCTCATCCAGCCCATCACCACGTAGGCCAGCGTCGTCAGCACGACCAGCCGGTCGATGAAGAAGATCTTGTAGACGATGCCGAACACGGCCATCGCCCAAATGATGGTCAGTAGCGTCAATCCCAACGCGCTGCGCATACTGATGAGCACAAAGGGCGTGTACGTGCCGGCGATGAGTAAGTAAATACAGGCGTGGTCTACCTTGCGCAGTATAGGCCGCAACCGGGGCTTTTGCACGCCGTGGTAGAGCGTCGAGGCCAGATAGACTGACAGCAGGCTGATGCCGTAGACGGTGTAGCTGAAAAGGTGCCAGCCCGTCCCCCGCGTCGCGGCCAGGATGACCAGCACGACCAGCGCTGCCACACTGAGCGCT
>NZ_JAYRVJ010000252.1:0-4553 GCF_041918635.1 Promineifilum sp. (SeqCode) | reverse complement strand
GCGACCGAGGCCACGATTAAGCCCACTTCGCCGCGCGAGACCATACCGACGCCCAGCCGCAGGGCGTCCAGCCGGTTGAAGCCGGCGATGAGCGCGCCGAGGCCGCTGCCGATCAGCTTGCTCAAGATGGCAAAGAGCGTCAGGACGAGCGCGAAGACCCACGCGCTGCCGCTGATGTCGCGCAGGTTGGCCTGCAAGCCGATGTTGACCAGAAAGACGGGCACGAAAAGGCCGTAGGCCAGCGCGGCGATGCCCGACTCGATTTCGCTGACGTGGGCCGTGCGGGCCAGCATCAGTCCGGCCAGGAACGCCCCGGTGATGGCCGCCACGCCGCCCAACGCCTCCGAGGCCCAGGCGAACAGGAAGCAGGTCACCAGGGCGAACGCCGTGACGCCCTGGCTGATGGGCAGATCGCTGACGACCTCCAGCAGGCGCGGCAGCACGAACAGCCCCACGGGAATAGCCACGGCCAGAAAGAGCGCCATGCGCAGCAGGATGAGGCCGACGTTGCCGCCGCCGCCCTCGCCGCCCAGCAGCACCGAGGCCGCCGACAGCAGCAGGATGACCAGAATGTCATCGAACACGGCCGCGCCCAGCAGCCCGATGCCAACGCGGCTGCGCAGGACGCCCAACTCCATGAGCGTCTGGGCCGAGATGCTGACGCTGGTGGCCGACAGGGCCAGGCCGATGAAAGCCGCCTCAGCCGTGTCCGCGCCGAAGAGGCGCGCCAAACCAAAGCCGCCGGCCAGCGGCACAATGACGCCCAGTGTGCCGCTCAGGGCGGCCACGTTGCCCGATTTCACCAGTTCGTGCAACTCCAGCTCTAGCCCGGCCAGGAACATGAGCAGCAGGACGCCGATCTCGGCGAAGAGCGTCAGCGAGCCGGTCAGGTGGCTGTCGCCAGCGAACAGCGGCCAGGCCAGCAGGTTCAGCACGGTTGGCCCCAGTACCAGGCCGACGAGCAGCTCGCCCAAGACCGACGGCTGGCCGAGCCGCATGCTGGCGTAGCCGCTGGCTTTGGCGGCGACGATGATGATGACCGCCACCAACAGAAAGACTAGAAGCTCACTCACGGCCCATACCCCCTTCCAGGATACGCAGCCGCACCACGCCGCCGCGCCGGGACAACTCGACCGTATCGCCCGTTTGCACCAGATGGTTCACGTCGGCGTCGAAGCCGTAGGCGTAGGGAATGCCCTCCAGCGAGCAGGCCGGGGCCGTCTGCTGATCCACCTCGGTGTTGATGATGGCGACGGGCGCGACGCCGCGGTAATACAGCTCGAGCAGGACGTAGGGGGCGACGCTGGAGCCGGTTCCACGCGGGAAGATGGCGACCTTGCCGGCGAGGCTCTGGCCATCGGCCGGATGGCCCTCCTCCTCGATGACGCCCGTCTCGCGGTTGACGTAGCCCAGGAAGGTGAGCGGCGCGTCCGTCACCAGCGCCTTGCCAGTCACGGTGAAATCCCCCTGCGACGGCAAGCCGCGGCCGAGGCTGCTGAAGCCGGCCCGCGACGACCGACCGCCGGTTATGTACGGGCGAGTTTCAAACCCGCTCCTACGAGAGGCGGCATCCTTGTACGGGTGGGTTTCAAATCCGCCCCTACCACCGACTACTACCTCCCCCGTCGCCACCGCCACACAGTCAGCCAGTCGCATAACGGACGTGGGAATGCCGTTCAGCGCCGACTTGATGTAATGCTCGGCCTTCATGGAGTTGGTCAGCACGTGGCGCACCCAGGACTGGTCATAGGGCACGACCTCCGGGCAGGTGTTTTCCAGCAGCAGCGCGCCGCTGCCGCGGATGGCGTCAGCCAGGCCCGTCCGCTCGGCAATGGCCTTGGCGGCGGCCGAGGTGAAGACCCACAGCGGCGGCGGTTGGCCCGGCCCGGCCGGGTCGGCCGAGACGCGCCGGCCGCGCAACAGGCCGGCGATGGCCCGCAATTCGCCGATCGAGGCCTGCGGGCAGCCCAGCACGACCAGCGACACGGGCGCGCGCGGCCGGAGCTCGTCATAGCGCCCGGCCAACTCCGCCTCGCCAAAAGTCAGATAGTCCTGGGCGTCGGCCGGCATCTCGTCCGGGCCGGCCAGGTAGAGCAAGGGGCAGCCGTAGTTGGCCGCGGCGGCCGTCAGCGCTTTGCGCTGTTCGTGCGACAGGGTCGCCGGCAGGCCGCTGATGGCCGGGATGGGGCCGTAAGGCATGCGCCAGCCGGGGCGGCGCTGCTTGCCGATCCAGTCGCCCAGCACAGAGAAGTCGGTCGGGTCATCCAGCGGCGCGGTCACGGTGACGGCCAGGTTGGGCCGCCGCGCCTCTTCGCCCAGCAGGCCGTACTCCGGGGCGTAGCCCGTCAGGGCGCAGGCCAGCGCCGACAGGCCGGACTCGCGGTTGGTGCGCAGGCCGCAATACGAGTTGGCGTAGCAGATGGCGTTCGATTCAGCCCAGGCGGCCGGGGCGTCGGGCGCTTGGGGCAGCACCCCCTCCCACTCGTAGGGCACGCACGACTGAATGGGGCGCACGCCCAGCCGGGTGTAGAGGGCGATGATTTCGCGGTGGTGGTCGAGAAAGTCCGGCTCGACGATGCGCATGGCCGGAAATTGGGCCTCGTCGCAGCCGGCGGCGTTGAGCGTGGTCGGCACGGCGACCCCCTGGCCGGGATCCTCGGCCAGCCGGGCCAGGAAGAGGCGCAACCCCAGCCCGCCCGTCAGCGGCGACACGCCGGAGAGATGGGCGCTGGCGATGGGCGTCAGCCGCTCCGCGCCGGCCATGGCAGCCAGGTCGAGCAGCAGGCGCATGCCCATCTGGCGGGCCCGTCCGCGCTCCCCGGCCAGCATGGCCCGCTGTTCGTCGTTCAACTGGATTGCGCCTTGTGTCATTTCATGCCTTTTAAGAATCCGCAGATTTCGCAGATTACGCAGATTAAGAAGCTCACGCCAAGAGCGCAAAGGACGCCAAGAGCGCCAAGGCTTTATATCTCTTTGCGTTCTTGGCGATCTTAGCGTACTTTGCGTGAGCCTCTTAATCTGCGGATCATTTCTTCAGATAATGGCTCAACTCGACCGGCCCGTATTGGCCGCGCTCATACTTGTCCCGGTCGGCGTCCCAGGGGATGGTGCAGTCAAGCCCCATCTTGGCCGTACGGCTCTTCTGGCCGGGGACGTGCGTGCCGGATGGGTCGAGCGAGCTGCCGGGCTGGTCGGAGTAGACGTACAGGTCACGGTCGGCCTGGAAGCGGGTCGCCAGCGCCCATTCGACCTGGGCCGGGTCGTAGATATCTACGTCGGCGTCCACGACCCAGACGTGTTTGAGCGAGCCGTGGCCGCGGAAGGCGGCCTCGATGGCCTGGCGGCCGTCGTCCGGCCCCTGCTTGTCGATCTGGACGACGGCATGGAGCCAGGACGCGCCGCCGGGGGTGATGACCGCGCCGGTGCAGCGGGCGACCTTGTTGACCTCGGCGAAGATGGTCGGTTCTTTGGGCATGCCCATCAGCAGCTTGTGCTCCAGCCCGCCGGGCAACAGGGCGTGATAGATAGGGTCGCGGCGGTGGGTGATCAGGTCGATCTCGATAACCGGCTGCATGCGGGTGATGTCCATCGTCTCGGTCAGGTCCATGAACGGCCCTTCGTCCACCAGCCGCTTGGTGATGCGCCCTTCGAGGACGATCTCGGCGTCAGCCGGCACGGCCAGGTTGTTGGTCAGGCACTTGACCAGCGGCGTGGGGGCCAGGGCATGGGCCACGCTCAACTCGTCCACACCGGGCGGCGGCGACATCGAGGCGGCCAGGTGGACGGCCAGCGACACGCCGATGCAGATGGCGACGGGCAGGTCGCCCTCTGTCTTGCGCCAGGCGTTGTAGGTTCCGCGGTTCTCCACGATACGGGCGGCGAAGCGGCGCTCATCCAGCCGCAGCAGGCGGTGGTAGCACATATTCCGGCCGAGGTCGGGGTCTTCGATGACGACGACGTTGCTGGCGACGTAGTGGCCGGCGTCCTGCGGTAGGTGGAGCAGGATGGGCAGGTCGAACAGGTTGACGGCCTCGACGACGACCTCCTGGCAGGGGGCGGCCTCCACCAGCGGCGGCGCGACCGGCGCGTCGAGGGCTTGCGCCAGGTGGTGCATCAGTTGGGGGACGGGCACACTCAGGGCCATGCTGAAGTATTTACGGTCGGAGCAGGGGCCGGCGCAGATGCGCCAGCCAGGATAGCCCGCGACGTGGTTGAACAGCACCGGCCGGCCCTCCAGGGCGTGGGCGACGTTGGCGGTCTCGAAGTCGGTGTGGACGGGCGTGTCGATGGCGACCAGGTCGCCGCTGGCCGCCGCGCTGTCGATGAAACGGCGAAAGCTCATGGGTTGTCCTCTCCGGAGGATTATAGCGGAGGGGGGCGCGTTGGGCGATTCCGGCCGCAAGGGCGACCCGCTTTCCGAAGTGAGTTGCCCTTGTATAATGGAGGCGAGGACAAAGCACCATGAATCCATTCTCAAGCTTCCTCCGCCAATGGTCGCCGGACGACGAGTTTGGCGCGTTCGTCGAACAGTGGGACCGGCTGGAGCGGGTGGT
>NZ_JAYRVJ010000251.1:0-3734 GCF_041918635.1 Promineifilum sp. (SeqCode) | reverse complement strand
TCTCGGCCGAGGCCGTGCGCGTGCAGCGCGAGGTCATCAGCAAGGAAGGGCCGCCCCAACCCATTATGGAGGCGGTCGGCGGGCTGGAGCGCATCGTTTTCACCGCCGACAACGGCGGCGACCTACCCGGCCGGCAGGTGCGGGCCGAGGGGGAGCCGGCGACGGGCGACGCGGCCACCGACGAAGCCTACGACGGCGCGGGCGCGACCTACAACCTGTTCAAGGACATCTATAACCGCAACTCCATCGACGGCAACGGCGCGCGCCTCGACTCGACCGTCCACTACCGCACCGGCTACGACAACGCCTTTTGGAACGGCAAGCAGATGGTCTATGGCGACGGCGACGAAGATTTGCCCGTCGAGCAGCGGCTCTTCAACCGGTTCACTATCGCCATCGACATCATCGGCCACGAGCTGACCCACGCCGTGACCCAATTCACGGCCAACCTGCTCTACCAGGGGCAGTCGGGCGCGCTCAACGAGTCCATGTCCGACGTGTTCGGCTCGCTGGTGAAGCAGCGGGCGCTGGGGCAAGCGGCGGCCGACGCGGACTGGATCATCGGCGAGGGGCTGTTCACCAGCAACGTCAACGGCGTCGGCATCCGCAACATGAAGCAGCCGGGCACGGCCTACGACGACCCCGTGCTGGGCAAAGACCCGCAGCCGGGCCATATGCGCGATTACGTCCAGACGCAGGCCGACAACGGCGGCGTCCACATCAATTCCGGCATCCCCAACCGGGCGTTTTACGTGACGGCGTTCAATATCGGCGGCTCCGCGTGGGAGAAGGCGGGGCGCATCTGGTATGTGACGCTAAGCACCAAGCTGACCAAGACGCCCACGTTTGCCACGGCGGCGGCCAAGACCTATGAGGCCGCGGCCGAACTATATGGCCAGGGCAGCCTGGAACATCAGGCCGTGCGCGCTGGCTGGGCCGAGGTGGGCATCGACGTGGAGGGCGGCACCGAGCCGCCCGACAACGGCGGCCCCCCCGGCTGCGCGGCGACGCTCGTCGGGCTGATGCGCTCCGTCATGAATAGGGGCTAGGTTCTAGGGACTAGGGGTTAGGGGCCAGGGACTAGGGCAGAACGCTTTTGCCCTAGTCCCTAGCCCCTAGAACCTAGCCCCTACAAGAGGGTGTCCGTATGAAAATCTATTTCGAACGAAGCGGTGGTTTCATGGGCCGGACTGTCTCTACCGTCGTCGACACCAACGAACTGCCACCGGAAGAGGCGCTCAAGCTGCTGGAGATACTGGAGGATACCGACTTCTTCACCCTGCCGGAGGAGCCGAGTAGCCCCCTGGAGCAGACGTCGGGTGCGGCCGATCAGTTGTGCTACAAGGTCACGGTTGAAGTGGCCGGCGTACAACATACGGTCGAAACGTCCGACATCGAAGCCCCGCCGCAGTTGCAGCCGCTCTTCCAGGAGTTAAGCCAACTGGCGCGCCAAGCGCCGCGGCCCAACCCACAACCGAACTCCGTCAGCCAATAGCGGCCAGTTGGCCCCCGGCCGGTTCCGGCAGCCGATTCGGTGCGTAGGCGCGCGCCCGCGTGACGGCCGGCGCGATCTGGCCGTCGCGCTGTCGCGCTGGCTCGTCCGGCGGCGCGATACGCTCGCGGGGCGCGCCTGCCTCTGTCAATAGAGCCAGAAACGTCTCGCGGGCGGCTTCGCCCGCGCCCTCTTGGGTCGCCGCGCAAACCAGCGACGCGCGCCGCAGCGCCTCCGCCGTCAGGTCATCTACTTTCGTGCCCAGGTGCAACACCACGTAGTAGCCGACCCCCGTCAGGTAGTCGAGCACTTCCGACAGCCGGCGCGGGTCCGGCGCGTCCTGTCCCAGCAAGGACGGCGAGAACGGCGCGGGAATAACCTCCAGCGCGGCGTGGAGGCGCTGGCTGACGCGGGCCACGGCCGCCGGCGCCGGTTCGCCCGTATTGTGCAGCAGAAAGCGCACGTTCGGCCCGCCGGCCAACTGGAGCCGCGCGCCGATGCTGCCCGCCGGCAACTCCAGGTCGATGAGCATGACCGGGCCGTCCCCCTTCAGCGCCTCCGTCTCAGCCAGACGCACGGCCGCCGCGGCCGAATCGGCGGCGCGATCCGCGCCGATGACGGCGACCATGCGCCCCGCCTGGGGCGTCTCTCGCGCGCCGGCCTCGCGCAGGATGGCGCGCAGGTAAACCGGCAACTCCGCGATCTGGAAAGGCTTGGCCAGGAAGTCGGCCGCCCCCAAACTGAAGGCCCGCCGCCGGAAATCGCCGTTCAGCGACGCGGACAGGAAGACGACCGGAACGGCGGCGGTGCGCGGATCGGCCTTCAGCCGCCGGCAGACCTCGAAGCCATCCATGCCGGGCATGGTCACGTCGAGCACGATGGCGTCGACGGCCTGGGCGGCGGCCATATCCAGGGCGGTGGGGCCGTCGGCGGCGGAGAGCGCCTCGAAACCGGCGCGGCTCAACTGCTTGCTCACCAGGAAGCGCAGCGACGCTTCGTCATCTACGATCAGGATTCTCTGGGCACACATCATCGTTGTTCTTCATAGGCCGCCGTCTTGTTATGGATACCGGAGGCAACTTGGTGTCATCATAGGGGGTCTCGGTTACGAGGCTCCTTAAGAAAACCCATCTGTAGGAGCGCACCTGCTTGTGCGCCCTGGGGTAGGGGCGCACCTGCGTGTGCGCCCTGAGGTAGAGCGCCCCGGGGCAGACACGCAGGTCTGCCCCTACCGTCAGGTGCGTTCCCGCGCCGTTTCTGCTATTGTCAGGGGCATGAGCCACAGTCGGAGCATCGAGTTCGGCGTCGCGGGCGGCATCGGCCTGCTGCGCGTCAACCGGCCGGCGGCGCGCAATGCCCTGACCTGGAGCGCGCAGGAGGCATTCGCGGCGGCGGTGGAAGCGGCCCACGCCGCCGAACGCCAGTCAGGGCTGCGCGTCCTGATCGTCACCGGCGCGGGCGAGGCGTTCGTCTCCGGCGGCGACCTGAAGGAGCTGGCCGCTCATCCCGAAGCGGCGGCCGGCGAACGGCTGAATCGGGTGATGAGTGCGGCGCTGGCCGGCCTGGTGGCCTTGCCTTGCCCGGTCATCGCCGCCGTCAACGGCGACGCCATCGGCGGCGGCTGCGAGATCCTGACCGCCTGCGATTTGCGCCTGGCCGCGCCGCAAGCCCGCTTCGCCTTCCGCCAGGTGCAAAACGGCCTGACGACCGGCTGGGGCGGCGCGGGGCGGCTGGTCGCGCTCATCGGCCAGAGCCGGGCTATGGAACTGCTGCTCACCGGGCGCGCCTTCGGCGCGGCCGAGGCCCAGGCGCTCGGTCTCATCCACCGCATCGCGCCGGCCGGCCAGCCGGCGCTCGACGCCGCTTACGCCTGGGCCGACGACCTGTTGCGGCTGCCTTGCCGGGCGCTGGCGGCGACCAAGGCGCTCGTCCACGCCGCCGGCCACCTGCCCCTGGCCGACACCAACCGGCTGGAGGCGCAACTCTTTATCAACCTATGGCCCTCGCCCGATCATATCGAGGCGATGGCGGCGTTCGCGGAGAAACGAGTGCCCGTCTTCAATCGCGACAGCTAAAAAGAAATCATCCGCAGATTACGCAGATTAGGCAGATTTTTCCAGATGTACGACCATATCGCCCGCTACTACGACCTCAGCCACAACCGCCTGACGGACGACATCCCCTATCTGCTGGCGCTGGCGCGCGAAACGGAGGGGCCGCTACTGGAATTGGGCTGCGGCAG
>NZ_JAYRVJ010000250.1:0-1824 GCF_041918635.1 Promineifilum sp. (SeqCode) | reverse complement strand
TTCCGCGCCCTGTCCAACCGGGCCGAGGTCATCATCCGCGGCCGGCGCTACCCGGTCGTCGGCCGCGTCTGCATGGATCAGCTGATGGTCAACATCGAGTGGGAGACGGCCTACAACGGTGACGAGGTCATCCTGCTGGGCGAGTCCGACAGCGGCGCGGCCATCACCGTCGAGGAACTGGCCGACTGGGCCGGCACGGTTCCGTGGGAGATTTTAACGAACGTCAACACGCGCGTGCCGCGCGTTTATGTAGAAGAGCAGGGGAGCAGGGGAGCAGGGGAGCGGGGGTGAAAGCACGGTCAGCCGCCCACAGAGTGCGCATCCTCAGATGCGCGCCTCGCACATGGGCCGTCCGCATCTGAGGATGCGGACTCCCCGCTCCCCTGCCCTCATCCCTTGACGCCCCCCGCCGAATATGAGTAAATTCATCCCAACACATCACAGCGCGGGAGCACACCCATGGACGCAACGATCACTCTACAAGACGGCCTGCACTTTGTCGCCATTCCCCCCAGCGGGTTTCCGGTTCACATCGACGCCAAGCCCACGGCCGGCGGCGAGGGCAAGGGGGCCAGCCCGATGGAACTGCTGCTCATCAGCCTGGCCGGCTGCACGGCGATGGACGTCATCTCCATCCTGCGCAAGAAGCGCCAGAATGTCACCGGCTTCGCCATCAACATCCACGGCGACCGCCAGACCGACCACCCCAAGGTCTTTACCGCCTTCACGCTGGAGTACGTCGTCCGTGGCGTAGACATTGACCCGGCCGCTGTCGCGCGCTCCATCGAACTCTCCGTCGAAGCCTACTGCTCCGTCCACGCCATGCTCAGCAAGGCGGCGACGATTCAGACGAGCTATACTATTATTCAGGAATAGCGACGGACATACGTAGGGGCAAACCTGCGTGTCTGCCCTAACTTGGGTAGACACGCAGGTCTGCCCCTGCCAAGAAAAACCTCTATGACCCTCATCGAATTGCTCGAACGTGACGGCGCTCAAATCGTCGCTGAAGCCAGCGAGGCGCTCAATCGCTCTCGTCTGGCCCACTATGCTGAAGCCGGCCGCGCTGTCAGCCAGGAGCGCCTGGCCCGGCTCTTCCAGTTGACTGTCCAGAGCATCGGCGACCACAACCTGGTTCCGGTCATGGACTATATGGCCGAGGTGGCCCACGACCGCTTTCTCGCCGGCTACGCCATCCGCGAGGTGCAGATCGCCATCAACGTGCTGGAAGAGGCCATCTGGAACCACATCGTCACCGAGACCCCGCCGGCCGAACTGGCCCACGCTCTGGGCCTGGTTAGCACCGTCCTCGGCGCGGCCAAGGATTCGCTGGCGCGGGCCTACGTCTCGCTGGCGAGTAAGTCTAAGGCCCCGTCACTCGACCTCTCCGCCCTCTTTGAAGGCTCGACCAGCGGGTAAGAGGCTCACGCAAAGAGCGCAAAGAAGCAAAGACCGCAAAGAAAGCTTCTTGGCGTTCTTTGCTTCTTTGCGCTCTTTGCGTGAGCTTCTTAAACTCTGCGCAATCTGCGAAATCTGTGGATAATCCCTCTTAATGATTCGTTTCTTGCGCAACATTCTCCACCCGGCGCGCTACCATGGCCGGCTGCGCGGCCAGCGCCCGCCCTTCTTCGAGGGCTGGTACTTCAAGATCATCGACTCCACCCAGCGCCACCGCTTGGCCGTCATCCCCGGCATCTTCTGGAGCGGCCGGCCCCACGCCTTCGTGCAGGTGCTCGACGGCGCGACCGGCGTCGCCCACTACGTCGAGTACCCGACCGACGCCTTCTGGGCCGCCGATGACCGCTTCGAGGTGCACGTCGGTCC